>JBEEMU010000558.1:0-7150 GCA_041192485.1 Bacteroidota bacterium
GACTACGGCGACCGCCTCGCAAACGGTGTATATGTTTACCGAGTAAACGTTTCGTACCCAAACACCGCCGACGGAACGACAAATACGCTGCAAGGCGACTGGGAAAAATTGGTTTTATTCCGATAAAATAAGTAAAAATGATTAGGTTGGTTTGAGTTCGTTTCAAAAGTTTACTTTTGAGGCGAATTTTTTTTGTGGATATTCAAAAAAAATGTACCTTTGCATTCCTTTACTTACTCACCTTACACAAACGATACTCGACTGCCGCATTTCTGGCTGATGGGCTTCTCGCTGCCCTTATTTTAAACATTTTTCAATGGATTAGTTTTGTGAGACGGACTGAAGTCGCACCTGCCAAGACGATTTTAAACATTTTTCAATGGATTAGTTTTGTGAGGCGGACTGAAGTCGCACCTGCCAAGACGATTTTAAACATTTTTCAATGGATTAGTTTTGTGAGGCGGACTGAAGTCGCACCTGCCAAGACTATTTTAAACATTTTTCAATGGATTAGTTTTGTGAGGCGGACTGAAGTCGCACCTGCCAAGACTATGCGTAATATCATTTAGGTACTAAAATTATCTTTCTCAATATTTAGCGTCAATACTATGAGCTTACTCACTCAGTTCCCAGAGATAGAGGGATTCCGACAGCCGCTTTTCGGTAGAGAAAGCGACCTACAAGCCTGCGAAAAAGGGTGGGCAACACGCCATAAACCGCTCTGTTTATACGGGGTGAGCGGCATCGGCAAAACTGCCCTTGCGCGAGAACTTTACCACCGCAATAAAGAAGACATTGCTCACGCGGCTTGGATTACCGTAACGGATAGTGTTATAAAAAGCTTGGTGACGAATAACTCGTTGCTGACGAGCTTGGGTATTGTGTTTAAAGAGTATCATTGCCACCGCCCCGACTTTTTTGACTATGCCTCCGCCTGTATTATTACCGAATTGCAAAAGCTGACCCTCATTAAAACGCTGAATAAAAAAACGAAAGGGGAAAACTATCGCTCCCATTTATGGGTGATTGATAATGTGACAGAGCAAACAAAAGACGTGGAATTGATTAAAAAACTCCAAGACCACTGCGATTTGCGCATCATCGTGACCTCCCGCTTCCCGATAGACTGGGCGCATAACCACAAAGTAGAGGTGCTTGCGCCCGACGTTGCTTGCGCTCTTTTTCGCACTTATTGCCCCCGTTTGAACTCGACCAATAACAGCCAGCTGGAGCCTGTTATCCGCTTGTTGCACCAACACCCGCTTGCGATTACCGTAGCCGCAATACAATTGGAAGCCGCCAATTCATTTTCTTTAGAGAAATTTTACAACCGATTAAACGCTCCGATAGGTAGTGAAATAAGCACTAAAATTATTTACCTTTCTACGAGTAACGACCATGCGCGACAGGCAAATATGATACTCTGCTTGAACCTCTGTTTTGAAATAGCAGACTTACAGACCATGCAGCCAACTGCCCTCACAATGCTTAAATACTTCGCTTTATTGCCCAATTACTCGTTTACGCTTACCGAAATAACCGGCTTTATAGACCATAAAGATATAGATTTGGCCGAAAAATTAGAAGACGATTTGACCTACCTCTGCAAAATGGGCTGGCTCTACCAAAGTAACGAACATTACATGATGCACCAAATTATCACCGATTTTATTTTCTACCATCACCTTCGGCAACTCCCCGAAGCCGAACAGGTAGCCTTTATTTTGCCGTGGTTAGATAGTTTGAACGCTAATGATGAGCTGGGGAACCCCGCGCACTATTTAAATGCGCTTGCCTATAAGAAAATGATGCCGAAAACCGTGTTTTTTATCAATAATATGAACCCATTGATAAAAGAAGTTGAACCAGATAAAGTAGCATCTTTATACTCAGATGCTGGGCATTTATTTGGAAGATTGGATAATCAGCGGCTAAAATACGATTATTTTCAAAAAGCACTAAACACTGCTTTAACGATGGATAATGGCGAAAATGAGTTTGTTGCGAATGCTTATAGCAACCTAAGTTGTATGCCTAAAGACATCATCGACTCCGTTAAATCCTTAGAGTATGCCAAAAAAGGACTGGCTTTGCGGCAAAAAATAAACGGCAGTTGGCATAAAGATACGGCTTCGTCTTATAATGACATGGGTATTTGTTACCATCATTTAGATTTACCAAAAAAATCGGAGAGCTGTTTGCTAAAATCGGTAGAAATTAACGGGAAATTAGACGAAGACCGTAAAAAAATGATTGCGGATATCACTTATTACATCGGTATTATACTCGCTACGGGGGGCTGTTTTAAAGATGGACTGGCTTATTCTGAAAAAGCCTTGCAACTAAACTTAGACCTCTATGGCGAAGAACATGAAGAAACTGCAAATGCTTATTTTGCTATCGGAAGCTATTATAAAAACATAGAGGACTATCCGGCTACCTTACCTTTCTTTGAAAAAGCATTGGGGATACGACAGCGCGTTCTGGGCGAAAACCACCCCGATACGGCGATTATTTATGTGAATCTGGCAACTGTTTTCGCCTACTTGGGCGAAAGCCAAAAAGAATTAGACTTTTGGCAGAGAAGTTTTGCGATATGCTTAGAAGCATTCGGCGATATGAATATTCAATCTGCTGCTGCTTATAATAACCTCGCAATGTTTTATTTGAAAGAAAATGACAAAGAAAAAGCCTTGCCTTTGTTTGAAAAATCTTTGGTTATTCAAATACATTTATTTGGTGAAAACCACAAAGATACGGCAACTACTTGGGTAAACTTCGCCTTAGCTTTGGAAGGCATCGGCAAACACGAAAGAGCCTTGGTGTATCGAATAAAAGCCTTGGCTGCCCTGTTAAAAACAGGGGGGGAAGGCGACGATATTACGGCACGTTGCTATGATGGCCTTTCTATATCTTACTTTAGAAATAAAAACTATAAAAAAGCCTACGCTTATAGCGAAAAAGCATATACTATAAATTTAAAACTATACGGAGAAGGCCACTCAAATACAAAAGCCTGTAAATCAAGATTAGATTATCTTTTTCAATATTTATAGCCAATAATATGAACTTATTTAGACAACTCTCTACTATAGAGGGATTTCAACGGCCGCTTTTCGGTAGAGAAAGCGACCTACAAGCCTGCGAAAAAGCGTGGGCGACACTCCATAAACCGCTCTGTTTATATGGTGTGAGCGGCGTGGGCAAAACTGCCCTTGCGCAGGAACTTTACCACCGCAATAAAGAACACATCGCCCACGCGGTTTGGCTTACCGTAAGGGATAGCATCGCCGCTTGCTTGATTGAAAATGAAGCCTTGCACACGGGCTTGAATATCAAAATAACCCGCTACGATTATAATCGGTATAGTTTTGATAATTATTTAGTCGGCTCTGTTTTAGGTGCTTTGCGCAAATTACCCACGCTAAACGCCCTCAACAAAGAAAACCCCGAGGCGAAATATCGCTATAATTTATTGGTCATTGATAACATAACAGACCAAACAAAAGATGTGGACCTTCTTAAACAAATGGCCTTGCATTCCGACTGGCACATTGTGGTTACTTCCCGCTTTCAGATGGATTTGGCGCATAACTACAAGGTTGATGTGCTTGCGCCCGAAGCCGCTTGCCAGCTTTTCCGCCATTATTGCAAACGCGCCGACGGTCTGCCAAACAGCCTGTTAGAGCCTATTATCCGCGAATTGCACCAACACCCGTTCTCGATTGAAATGGTCGCAAAACACGCACAAATTGCCAAATCGCTCGCATTAGAAGACTTAAAACTGCGGTTGCATGGGCAAGAGCATATTAACGTGGCGAATAGAAAAATCTATTTGCCCCAAAACAACGATGCTGCCCGACAAGCTAATATGATAAGCTGTCTTAGCTTTTGTTTTACGATGGCTAAAATGGAGAGTTTGCACCCGAACGCCCTTCGTTTGCTCAAATTCTTGGCTTTACTATCTAATCGCCCCTTTATGCTCTCCGAATTAACCTACTTATTAGTAGAGGAAAACTTATTTACGACCAACTTGCTCGAAAGTGCTTTAGACCACCTCTGCCACATTGGTTGGCTCACCGAAGGAACCTCTTGCTACTACCTACACGCCGCCGCTGCCGATTTTATACTCTACGACTACCTTTACTACTTGTCGGACACCGAAAAAATAGATTTTGCGGCCGACTGGGTGAAACATTTAGCCCGAATATCGGAGAGGAAAATAGACCAAAATATGATACCGCATCTTTACTTTTTAAGTTTATTGCCGCGTATAAAAAACTTTATCGAAGGCTTGTATGCCAATGAATTTAGCGAATTTTACAATAAAATAGGCTGTCTTTTGCAGGTATTAGGGCATAAAAAAAATTCTTTGGAGTATAATCAAAAAGCGTTAGTGCTTGCAAAAAATATCAACCCCGACGACAGAGTAGATATGGTTACTTATTACACTAATTTGAGCTTGGCTTACGAGCTAAACGGCTTTTTTACCGAAGCCTTAAAATATAAAAACGAGGCATTAAACTGCTCTCTTCGATTATTTGGCGAAGATAATTTGGAAACCGTATTAACCTATCAAATATTGGCAATGCACCATGTTGGATACGGCGAAAAGCCAAAGGGGATAGAAATAGGCAAAAAAGCATTTGCTATGCGCGAAAAATTGGTAGGCGACAAGGGATTAGAACATGTGCAAAGTTATACTTTTCTAGCGACTTTATACAAACAGGCAGGCGATAACGAAAAGAGCCTTGAAATATACCTCAAAATCATAGAAATACAAGAATCGCTGCTGGGTAGTTGCCACAAAGACACGCAATTGTCTTATACTAACACAGGTTTTCTTTATAATGAAATATTGACAAGCCTAAATCAAAGAGATTTAGACACCATTACGCCCGAAAGCAAGCGAAGCAGAGAAGAACGCGCCGCAAAAAAAATAGCGTGTAAAGAAAAAGAACAAAACATAAAACAGAAAGCCTTAGATATTGCACTAACCCTTTTTGGCGAGCAGCATTTAGTAACCGCAAGTTGCTATGCTAACCTTGGGCTTTCTTATGAAAAAGCCGAAGACTACAAACAGAAAAAAGCTTTTTTAGAAAAAGCCCTCGATATTTGGAAAAAAGAAGAGGGCGACCACCATTTAGAAGCCGCTATTAGCCAGTTTCATTTAGCCATGATTTATACAGACCTTCACGATTGGGAAAATGCCTACGAACTTATAGAAACGTCTTGCCAAATTTACAAAGACTTCTTAGGAGAGAATGATGCACAAATTGAAATATTTAAAAAAACAAGGAATTTATTAAAATCAATGTGTCTAAATAAAAAATGAATCCACAAAAAAATTCCCTAACCAACAATAGCCCACTTTTACCCATACTTGGCAGAGCCGATGAGCTAAAGTTTTATAAAAAAGCACTATTTGCTGCTCGCAAACCAATTTGCTTGCACGGCGTAGGCGGTGTGGGCAAATCGTGGCTTGCCCAGACAATATGCAGTAGCCAAGAAGAAGAAGTAGGGTACTTCGCTTTGATAGCTGTGGAAAGTAGTATTGCAAAGGCCTTAACCGCAGATGAAAATTTTTGGAAAGGTTTTGGTATCAATTTTACTGAAAAAGAACTTTTGCGCCCCGACTTTGAAAGCTTTGCTGCCGAATGTATTTTGAGAACACTGCAAGAACTTCCAAACACAACCGACTTTCAACTAAAAAACCCTGGTAGTGCTAATCGCCGCTACTTATTAGCCATCGATAATGTGACGGAAGGAACAATAGACATTGATTTAATTCAAAAAATAAACTGGCATCTTAACTGGCGCATTATCATTACTTCTCGCTTACCGATTGCTTTTGCTGAAAACTACGAAGTAAAAGGACTTGATATAGAAACATCTTGCGCTCTTTTCCGACGTTATTGTGTTAATAACGAAATAGCAAATAAGCCACTTTTTGAACAAACGATTAGGCTTTTACAAGGCAATCCGCTTTTAATAAGTTTGCTCGCTAAACAAGCACAATACTTAAATTTATTAAACTTAACTGATTTATCCATTCAGTTAAATGCAAAATATCGCGAGGCCTTACCGCTTAAAGCCGCTGCTTTAGCCAAATCGTCGCTGTATTATTATGAAGAAAGTATTGCTTGTGGTTTAAGTGTTTGTTTTAATAACTCAGAGTTGAATACTACACAAAAAATGGCATTTACTCTACTTAAATACTTCGTTCTTTTGCCTAATCGCCCTATTCGTTATAGCGAATTAAAAGAGTTTGTTCAGGATAGCGGTATTTTTACAATGATAGAACTTGATAATAGCGTGAAATACCTTTTTAGTACGGGCTGGCTCATTCAATTAGAAAAGGGCTGCCTCTTACACCCTGTTATTGCCGATTTTATTTTGTATAACTACTTATTACCGCTTTCAGAAACCGAAAAAATGACACTTGTTAAGCCATTAATAGCTGTTTTATACCCAGATGAACTAGAAGCACAGCCCCATACTCTTCCCTTATTTCATATATTATTAAATTTATTCCAGCGTACACTCTTATTGATAGACGGATTAAAAACGGAAGAGATTGCTTTTTTTTACAGTGAAATAGCGACTATTTACAGGGTTTTAAATAATAAAAAAAGCCAGTTGGTTTATATTGAAAAAGCATTAAAAATATATCAAAAAATATTCGGCGAACACCATGCCGATACGGCTACTTTTTATTATAGCACAGGTCTTTCTTACGAAGAAAGCGGTGATATTCAAAAAGGATTAGAATACCAAGAACGCGCCTTAACTATTCGACGAAAATTGTTTGGTGAAAACCATGAAATTGTAGCGGTTACTTACGGCGATTTAAGCAAATTTTACAAGCAAAACGGCGATGTAAAAAAAGCCTCACAGTATAAAGAAAAAGTATTGAATATCTATCACAACCTCTTCGGTGAATACCATGCAAATACGGCAAAAGCGTATATTGATTTAGGGCTTTTTAAAGAAGAAAACGGCAATAAAAAAGAAGGAATAGACTATTTAGAAAAAGGTTTAGAAATACAAAAAAAAGTTTTAGGCGAAAATCATGCCGACACCGCTACTTCTTATTATTATGTTGGAAGACTTTATCATGAAAATGCCGAAATTAAAAAAGGATTGAAAT
>JBEEMU010000559.1:0-4693 GCA_041192485.1 Bacteroidota bacterium
CAGGCACGGTCATCGACCCACTCGTGAAAGGTGACAAAGTCATCGTTTTCAAAAAGAAACGCCGTAAAGGTTATCGCGTGAAAAAAGGCCATCGCCAACAATTTACCAAATTGTTAATCGATGCAATTAACGCATAATTAAGTGGTAGCGTATAAATAATCGCTATTTTAAACTCCTGTAAAATACAGTATTTTGAGGTCTTTATAATAGTGCTTATTTTGCCGCAGGTGCTTAACGTATGCTTATATAACGTAAAAAAGTTTTTTTTAGTATTTTTCAACCAAAAAAATAATTCAACTTACTGTCTTTTCAACTTGCTGTCTTTTCAACTTGCTGTCTTCTCAACTTGCTTTAAGGAATGGGTAAAAAATAACTTGGTTAGTTTGAGTGTAAAGCCTAAATGTTGTTATTCTGACGAACCGCGTTTTATGCGCTGAATAATCAACGAGTTTCGTACAACGCGCTGCGTTGAACTCAAAAGCTGCGTTGAACTCAAAATTTGCCTTGCTTCCCGCCAAAATCCTTCGCAAAACCTGCCCAAGCTATCATTTACACGTCCCTTAGTCATCAAACAGACTGCAAAGATAGGCTTTTTTCTTAGGAAAGTTGAGAAAATAAAAAAGCCTCCTCTTCGTTAAGCAAGAGGCTTTTTTGATTTCAGTCCCTATTTTCTCGGTATTTTTATTTGTAAATAAATCGCATTTTTTGCCGTACCTTTGCGGCGAAAGAAATTTTTATACAAACAAAACCTCAAAATAAACAACGAAATGGGACGAATGTTATACAGCAAACCCGAAGGATTAGATGACAAAAAGCCCGAAAAGCCGCCGATGCAACCCGACGAACAGGAAGCAGAAGAGTATTTTGAGCATCACCGCATCACTTGCGACCCAAAACAGTCGCCGATTCGAATTGATAAGTTTTTGATGGACAGAATCGAACGGGCAACCCGCACCAAACTCCGCGATGCTATCGACTTGGGTTTTATTCGCGTCAATGAACGCCATGTGAACGCCAATTATAAGGTAAAACCCAACGATTTGATTACCGTGGTCTTGCCAAAACCAATTAGCAGCGGCATCTTGGAACCCGAAAAGATGGACTTAGACATCCGCTATGAAGATCAAGACTTGCTTATTGTGTATAAACCCGCAGGGCTTTCGGTGCATCCTGGCGTAGGTATTCATCGCGGAACACTCGTGAACGGCTTGGCTTATCATCTCAACGATGCGAGCATCGGCGAAGGAAGTGGGTTTAACGCTCGCGCGGGCTTGGTGCATCGCATCGATAAGGACACGACGGGGCTTTTGGTGGTGGCGAAAACGGAAATGGCGATGGCACACCTCGCCAAACAGTTTTACGACCACACAATTGAGCGAACCTATAATGCCATCGTTTGGGGCGAACCCGAAGCCGAGTCGGGGACTATTGAGAAAATGATTGGCCGCCACCCACGCTATCGTATGCTAATGACCGTCACGGAAGACCCCGAAGAGGGCAAGTTTGCCGTCACCCATTGGAAAATGTTGGAGCGGCTGGCTTACGTTAGCTTGATTGAGTGCAAATTGGAAACGGGCAGAACGCACCAAATCCGTGTGCATTTTAAAAGCATCGGACACACGCTGTTCGGCGACGAGAAATACGGCGGAAACCGCATTCTGAAAGGCACTATTTACACAAAATACAAGCAGTTTGTGGATAATTGCTTGGAATTATTGCCCCGTCAAGCTCTTCACGCCCGCACACTCGGCTTTATTCACCCGCGAACAGGCGAAAAAATGCACTTTACTTCAGAGCTTCCCGACGATATTCAACAGGTTTTGGCCAAGTGGCGCACTTATGTGGGCGCACGCAAAATCGACTTGGAAATGATTCGCGGAAACCTGCCCGAAGGGTAGTTTCCTCTTTCATTCCTAATTAGTAGCGTATAAATACTCGCTACATTTAACCCTGTTAAGCAGACTACTCATAAACCTAAGTTTGATGTCTTTTTCTAAATTCTCTTTTTGTCTTTCGCTCTGCTTTTTCTCTTTTTTTGCGAAAGCACAACCCGCAAACTGCGATAAACGCACGTTTTTGCGGACTTATACGCATGAAAAAGAAGCAACAGGCGCTTCTTGTCTGCTGGCAGCAGCCGACGGAAACATATTGATTGGCGGAACCGTGGGCGAGCGCGTTTATATCGCCAAAATACGACCCGACGGCGAACCGCTTTGGCAACAGGTTTTAGATGTGGAAACGGGAACGGGCAATGTCGTCGGGCTGATAAGCGACGGGAATGCCGTTATTTTGATTGGGCAAAAAACAGGGAAAAACGCTGATGGTTTTGTGGTGAAATACGACACTTACACCTCGAAAGTAAATTGGACGCGCACGATAAGTAATGTGGTTTTGGAGCGCGTTTGGGATAATGGAAAAAATTATCAAGTTGTAGGAAAGGGCTCGTCGGGCATAGAAAAGGGCATACAAGGCGGTAAAAATGGCTTTATTTTCACTATTGACAAGGCTTCAGGCAAATTACTGACGCAGTGGCAGAGCAGCGATGCGAGTTTGCACATAAGCGATGCTGCCGTTTTTGGTAAAAATGCCTGCACAATTTGGACGAATGACAGCGGCGACGATTTTTGGGCAAACCTATCGGAAAACGGGGCGTTGAGCGAAACGTATTTTGCGGTTGATAGCAAGTCGATTACCGTTGCAGCAGCAGCCGATAAAGAAACCCTGATAAGCGTTGGAATGCAGTCGAAAACAGACGAAAGCCTTTGTGTTCAACGCTTTAATACCAAAAAACACACGCTCGACTGGGTAAATAATTATAAAATAAAGGACTATAATACGTTTCTGCCTCGCGCTGTTTTAGCAAGCCCCGACGGGTTTGTGGTGGCTGGTCTGCTTGGGCAATATGAAAACGCACGTCCCTTTTTGATGCAAATAGATAAAACAGGCAATGTGTTGTGGGCAAAATCGTATGGCGAAGAGGGCATGGGCTTGCGCAATCAGCCGCAAAATCAGTCGTTAGTGGTGCTGAATAATTATGTTTATTTTGTGAATACGGTAAACGATTCAACCTATCAAGCCGCGCCTTCCTCGCTACCTGAGCCTTCGGGGAAAATACTTTTATTAAAGGTGCAGCTTTCCGATGGAAGCACTAACTCGCATTGCACGTTGGTGCAGCCGCTCGATGTGCAGGTTACGAATTTGCCGAAAGGCATAGAGAAAGGCATACTGAAAACCGAAAAAACCGTGCTGCCGAATGAAGGAAACGCGCCAGTTGCCGTCCCCACAAAATTGCAATCGGAGTATATTTGCCCCGACTGCAAAGAGGACGCGCAAGAAGACGCGCCCACGAATTTGATCAGCGTTTCGCCACCTATGCAAGAGCAAAATTTCCGCGAAGGGCAGTCCTTCGCTATTCACGGCTTGGTTTTTGACGCAGATTCGTCTAATTTTACACTAAAAGCAGAAAAAGCCTTAGAAGACGTGTATCAATACTTGATGAAACACCCTAACGCAACCGTGGAGATAGCCGGCCACACGAACGGGCTTTGCGATTCGGACTATTGTGACGACCTAAGCAACCGCCGCGCCGCCGCCGTGATGGCTTATATTGCCGACCGCGCCGAGCGCGAAGGCAAAATCGCGCCTAAAATGTCGGCAAAAGGCTATGGAAAACGCCAACACATTGCCACAAACATGACCCTTAGCGGTAGAAACACCAATCAGCGCGTGGAAATAAAGATTTTGAAAGCCGAAAAATACACGGCTAAAACCGCTAAAACCGCCGCAAAAAATGCCCCCTCTCCTACTCTACCAAAATCGAAAACGGCAAAACAAAAAGGCAAAGCGACGAAAACAGAAACCGCCATTTCGCACACCTTAGTAGCACCCGCCGAATTTGCGCCAAGCACCGAAACGCCTACTTGGACACTCGGCGGCAACTGGGTAAGTTTGAAAATTATCCGCATTTTTGATGCAAAAGGCAAAATTGTTTATAGCGAAAACGACCTTGCCGCCGCCGAAAAAACGGCACACTGGAAAGCAGAAGCCGCCCCGAAAGGCACTTATTTTTACTATATCGAAGCCCTTTATAAAGACGGCGCAACGGTCGCTTTTAAAGGCGAAGTAGCGGTGGAAAAGTAGGCGGCAGAAGACCGTAGATACGTTATATTCGTCATCAAATAAACCAAAAGACCTAATCTTGTCCATTCTATTAATCTTACCAGAATAATCCTGTCCAACTTATTTTTTACCCGTTCTATTAACTGCCCCCAACCCAGCACTCCCCAAAGTCGGGTTATTCCCAAAACAAGAAAACAGGCTTATACTTTCATGCGGTTTCGAGTCTAAATTCCTCCTCCTCTACCCGTGCGACTATCATACTCCCAATACAGCGCGGTAGTATGATGGGGCTTCAGTGTCTTTTCCTTTAAACCGTTGAACCGTTGTTTGAAATGTGTATTTTAAGCCCTGTCACAAAAAAACCTATTTTCACTTATTCTTACATACTTCCTTTGCCGTTGTGTCGTACATTTGTTGCATGAGCAACGAATAGGAAATGAATAACACATTAAGCGGGCGCAGTTGAGATTTGTAGGAAATGACCTAAAATGTTAAATAACCCTAAATTATAGATTTTTGCAATTTTTTAAATTATTGATAATCAACTATTTATATAATTTTAAAATAGCACATT
>JBEEMU010000560.1:0-4876 GCA_041192485.1 Bacteroidota bacterium
GAACAAACTGTCCTTTATTGAAAATACCCGTTTGCATTTGCCCGTCTGACCAAGTAAAGGTTGCATAACCCGTTTGCGCACCCATGTCCCAGGCACCCTCGTACTTTTCGCCTGTAGCCCAAAGGAAAGTGCCTTGCCCGTGTTGTTTACTGTTGCTAAATTGCCCGATATACACGTCGCCATTTGCAAAGCGATAGGTTCCAAACCCGTCGCCGCACTCGCCCGAAGTGCAGCTGCCCTGCGCAATTGCCAAAAATGGCACAAAGGCAAAAAGAAAGATGCTGATTAGTTGTTTCATAATATGGTACGTTAAGAATGATTTTTTATTAAGAGGTATATTATTAAAAGCAAAATTTATTCCAAATGAATGTTATAAGTGCCTACAGCAAAATAAACACGATTATCATTACCCAAAACGCCCTATTTTAGGGGGTTTAAGTGGGCAATTATTTATATAATACTACTTAAAGGGGTTAAAAATTGGTAACTGCCTAATTATTATGGCAAAGGTAGTGCATTTTTACAAAATATTAACTATTTTTTGAGAGAATGGCAGAAAATATCGAGTAAGCGGTATTTAGGGCTTTCATTTAACTTGGTTGCTCGCCGTTAGTGGCTCGTTTGACTATTTCTACCAAGAATTTATAACGTTGAAATAGCTGTTTTTATTGTATCTACATTGTGTTTTTATTGTTTAACCTTCGTTTAAACCGCAGGTCTAAAATAGATACATTTTATTCTTACCTATCAAAATGCCTTTCTGCACACTCGGAACCCACAATTATTTGCCCGTTCCTGTGGTTCGCTTTCGTAGCGATGCGAAACCGTGCAGCTTTGCGGACTGCAACACCAACTACCACCGCGCAAGACTCGCTTTTTGCCTGTTGCGGCTCCCGTAGGGTTTTCTTCTGCAAAAGACGGATATAAGCCATACCAATCGTTGCACCATTCCCACACGTTACCTGCTAAATGATGTAAACCCAGGGCATTTTTACTTGCTAAATCAGTTACTTTAAGCGTTTTTTGGCGATTTGCGCCCACCAAAGAGTAACCTGTTTTGTAATATTCGGAAGCGTCGGAATTGGTATTTTTTTCAGAAAGTGTATCAGAACCGTTGCCAAAACGCACCGTTTTTCCGCCTTCACGCGCCGCAAATTCCCACTCGGCTTCGGTCGGCAAGCGGTAGCCGTTTGCTGAGAAATCGCAGGTGTAAATACTGTCTTTGACGCTATAGCAAGGCGTGTAATGCTCGCGCCCGCTCCGCCAATTGCAATAAGCAACGGCATCAAACCAGTTTACAAAAATAATAGGCTGCGTGTTTCTGCCCCATTTATCGGCAATAAAGGGGCGGTTTGTGGACAGGCAAAAGCTGTCATATTCGGCAAAAGTTGTTTCAAAACTCGCCAAATAAAATGAATTGACCGTGACGGAGCGCGGCATTTCATCATAAATTTGCTCATTGAAAGCATTGCCCATCATAAAAGTTCCGCCTTTTATGTATTGCATTTTATTTTGAAAAGCAGCACCTTTATGAATGGTATCCAAAACCGGGCTTTTTTGCCCAAAAGCCGCCGAACAGCGAGCAAATACAAGCAAAAATAAGATGGCAAAATTTTCTTTTTTCATTTTTTAAACCTTTTTAGTAAATCTATGGTTCAAAAGTAGTGCAAAATTATAATATTGAAAGAAGAAATAACGAATTGATAACATTGTTGTACCTTTGCAGGAAAATAAAATCATTAAAAATATGAGTAAAAATGGAAAAGTCCTTGTGGCAATGAGCGGTGGCATCGACAGCACGGTGGCAGCCTTGATGTATCACGAACAAGGGTATGAAGTCATCGGAATTACGATGAAAACATGGGACTATGCCAATTCGGGTGGGTCGACCAAAGAAACGGGCTGCTGTAGTTTGGATAGTATCAACGATGCGCGAGCGGTTGCCGTTCATGCGGGTTTCCACCATTTCATTGTGGATATTCGCGAAGAATTTGGCAATTATGTCATCGATAATTTTGTAGATGAATACATGGCGGGGCGCACCCCGAACCCGTGTGTTTTATGCAATACGCATATCAAATGGGAAGCGTTGTTGCGCCGCGCCGACGCGCTCGATTGCGAATTTATCGTAACGGGGCATTATGCCGATATTGCAAAAAATGGCGAGAGGCACTTTGTTCGCCGCGCCGTTGATAGGTCGAAAGACCAGTCGTATGTGCTGTGGGGCTTGTCGCAAGCCTGTTTGGAGCGCACAAAGTTTCCCTTAGCCCCGTATCTCAAACCTCAAGTTCGTCAAATGTCGGCGGATATGGGCTATATTGACATGTCTAAAAAGGGCGAAAGCTACGAAATTTGTTTTGTTCCCGACAATGATTATCGCGGTTTTTTGCGTAGAAATGTCGCAGGAATCGAGGAAAAAGTAGCAGGTGGCACCTTTATAGATGCCGCAGGAAAGGTTTTGGGCAAACATCAGGGCTACCCGTTTTTCACGATTGGGCAACGCAAGGGCTTGGGTATTGCGCTTGGCGAGCCGATGTATGTCACCGAAATACGCCCTACGACGAACGAAGTGATGCTCGGACGCGAAGACGAATTGATTAAAAATGGCATGATGGTCGGTAAACTTAACTCGATGAAATACGCAGCCTTCCCGACCGACGGCAGCGAGCTTACCACCAAAATCCGTTACCACGATGAAGGCGCGTTAGCAACCTTGCAATATTTTAATGAAGAGAGTTTAAACGTTTCGTTTTTGGCAAATGTAAAGGGCGTTGCACCCGGACAATCCGCTGTTTTCTACGAAGGCGACGATGTGGTAGGCGGCGGAATAATTATGGGCGGTATGGCTTCTTAATGGGAGAGGAAATAGACGAAATAGCCTATTCCTCTCCATTCCTTACGCTTTAATGGCATTGTTTTTCAATACTTCTTGGGCTAAATTCAAGAAATTGAGCGTTCCTTTGCTGTCTGCGTCGTATAAAGCAACGGGTTTGCCCATGCCAGGGGCTTCGCTGATACGCGCATTTCGGTGAATGATAGTATTAAAAACTTGAGTGCCAAAATGCTCGCGAACCTCATGTACGACCTCTTTTGCTAAACGCAAACGCGCATCGAACATCGTCATCAAAATGCCTTCTATTTGTAAGTTGGGGTTTGTTTCCGATTTCACAGCGCGAATCGTGTTCATCAGTTTTGCTAACCCTTCTAAGGCGTAAAACTCGCATTGTACGGGTACGATGACCGAATCGGCGGCGGAAAGCGAATTTACGGTCACTAAACCGAGCGATGGCAAGCAATCGATGATGATATAGTCATAATCGTTGCGTATTTCGTCGATTACGCGCTTCATTTCATATTTCAAAGGGGTTGGCTGGTGGTCATTTTCCCCGTATTCTACCAACTCTAACTCGGCACCGACCAAATCAATGGTGGACGGAATAAGGTATAAATTCGGCGTTTCGGTTTCCACGACCGCCGCTTTTGCGGAAGCCCGATTTACCAAACATTCATAAATATTGCTGGCCGTTGTGTCGGCATCTACGCCTACGCCCGACGTTGCATTTGCTTGGGGGTCGGCATCTATCAACAAAATTTTATGCTCCAGCAGGGCAAGGCTTGCCGCAAGATTTACAGCAGTTGTGGTTTTGCCTACGCCACCTTTTTGATTGGCAATGGTAATTACTTTTCCCATAATGGTTTTATAACTAATGGCAGTGGTATTCAACAGTTTGTACCGCTGTGCTACCCGATGAATTTGTTAAATTTCTTTTGGTAGGATTTCCTTTGCTATCATACTCATACGTTCGGTTGTTAATAGACCTACTCGTTTCTTGCCCCGATGTATTATATGAAATAATAGTTTCGGTTAGTATATTGTTTCTACTTATTTCGTAATTTATACTGCCTGCCCCAAATAGTGCAATTTTACCTAATTTGCCTAAAATAACAAAAGGCACATTTTTATCGTCATACGTTCGGAGATAGCGCGTTGCTACGGTAGATGAACCGCCGCCTGTAGGGGTATGAAAATCAGTTTCTTCCGTCATGTTATTATTTCCATCATAAGTATAGGTGGTAATACTTCCCGTCGTTGCCGTAACAGGGCTGAAATAAATACTGCGAGATGGGAATTTACTGGTGTTCGAGTATTCATAAGTTCGGTAAGAACTAGGCGCAAGTACTGCGTTAGAAAGGGAGGAGTAGTTTTGGCGCGTAATGCGCTGTGAGGCATCATACTCATTTGTCGTTTGATGAGATAAAACTCCCGCATTATCATAACCTTTTATTTGGAAAATTTTACCACTACTGTTATAAATCAATTCGCCGCGGCCTGTTGTAATTCCCGCAGCGTCTTTCGATGTTTCTTGTGTGATATTACCGCTATTATCGTAAATGAATTCTTCCGAATTGCTAATAGAGCCATTGTTATAGCTAATAAGTTTGGTTACGCGGTGCTGTGAATCGTACTCCGCTCTAAAGTAATTTACTCCGCCCTCTTTTATAAGAGCAACTTGGCAGACTTCGGGGCTTGGGTCAGGAGTTGTGGTGTCAGTTGGTTTACAGCCGCTTCCGAGTAGTACTACAACTAAGGTGAACGCAAAGATGCTTGCTTTGGCTAATGTTTGCATAATAAAGTTTAAATGAAAAATGAAAAGTGAAAAATGAAAAAATGTAAGTGAGGTGAGTAATTGCCTGCGGCAAATCGTAGATTATAAAATAATCACGGTTATCATTAAGTCAGAACACCCTACTTAGATATCAGGAAACAAATCTATCGCACAAAGGTAGGCACTTTAATTTTATTTCTTATATAAAAGACGAAAGTTTAACAAAAAAATGGTTTATCTTTCAGTTTTGGGAAAATCGTAGGTGTGAA
>JBEEMU010000561.1:0-2543 GCA_041192485.1 Bacteroidota bacterium
TTTCTATTTTAATATCATCGGGGTTGGCGTAGGGGTATAAAATAAAATCGTATAAAAATTCGGTTTTTGCTACACCATAAAAGCGCACATCTATATTGTAATAAATCTGGTCGTACCAAACTTCGCCATTCTGCGGCACAAAAGCAGCGTGGTTAGAAGCGGTAATAAAATTACTGCCGCCCTTTGCTTTATTTGGAATTATTTCGGCATTGCGATTGCCATTGATAAACGTCCAATTCCATAAATAACCAACTTGCGCTTCGGGTAGGTCGCCTAAGGTTTGCCCAAACTCGATGCCATGCTCTAAAAATTGGATACGCATTTGCGGCGCGTCCATTCTGAACCGAGCAGGCGAGTTCCATTGCCCCTTATTCGCCCTAAAATTAGCGTCTTTGCTGTCGGCGTGTTCTTCTAAAACAGTCGAAATATTGTTGCGAGCAGTCTGTTTTTCAGCGGTTTCGCTCGTAGTAGAAAGCAGACGCGCCCCTAACCGCACAGGCGGGTCGTTGCTTGCTGTCGCCAAACCTGCATTTGATTGAGCAGAGAGCAGCGTTGTTATTACCAAGAAAACAGCCAGAAATAGTGGTTTGGTCATAATAATTTAATGGAAATTGGTTGTGGGGTATGAACAAATTTAAAGGAGGTTTTTAAAATCAACACACTTATTTTTAGACGCTTTTTGGGCTGAAAAAGTTGCATGAATTCCTTTTTCTTTTTTTCTTGTTTAACTATTTTACCATAAAAATATTTTTTATTAAACAAAAGTAAAAAAAAAACTCTTTTTTTAACAAAAATAAAAAACTGTATCTATCTTTACGGCAATATGTAATAGGTAGTATGTAATATTTTTTTAACTATTAATTAGTTTATATACCATTTTTTTATTGTCATTTTTCTAAACCAAAATTAAAACATCGTGAATCACGAGCAAAAGAAAACAAAAATAGACAGTGTTTATAGCAAAACATTGCGTGCAGGAAAGCGACGTACCTATTTTTTTGACGTTCGCAGCACCAAAGGAGGCGAATTTTTCCTGACAATTTCGGAAAGTGTCCGCAAAAGCGACACTGAAAACGTGTGGGACCGACATAAAATTTTCCTTTATAAGGAAGACTTCAATCGGTTTACAACCGCCATGAACGAAACCGTTGAACACATCAAAAGCGACTTAATGCCGCATTATGATTACGACGAATTTACTCGCCGCCAAGAGGAGTACGAGCAAACGCTATTGGAAGAGCGCAATAGTTTCCGCGATAATACCCGCGATAACTATGTGCCGCGTGAGCGCGAAGCCACGAATCGCTTCCATTTTAATAATAAAAATAGCGCACCTTCTACCGAAGAAACTAAGCCCTTTGAAACTCGCTCGGCTTTCGGTGATGACGATTTAGGGCTATAAATTTCCGAAAGGTTCAACCCCACAAGCACTTATTTGGTCAATAATGGCTATTTTTAGAAAAAAATAAAACTTTTTTTATTTGATATATAAACAATGTTGTACCTTTGCGTGTTCTTACAGAGTAAATAAATCAAATAATCTTATTTTTAGATGTCAGTAGTAGAAACAGGTACTTTCACAAAGTACAAAGTAAAAGACATGAGCCTTGCGGCTTGGGGTCGTAAAGAAATTCAACTTGCCGAAGCAGAAATGCCAGGTTTAATGGCCTTGCGTGCAGAATATGGCGCAGCTCAACCATTAAAAGGAGCGCGTATCGCAGGTTGCTTGCACATGACCATTCAAACGGCCGTGCTTATCGAAACGCTTGTGGCTTTAGGCGCAGAAGTAACTTGGTCGTCGTGCAATATTTTTAGCACACAAGACCACGCTGCCGCAGCAATCGCTGCCGCAGGCATTTCTGTTTATGCTTGGAAAGGCTTGGACGAAGCATCATTCGACTGGTGTATCGAGCAAACACTTTTCTTCGGCGAAGACCGTCAACCGCTCAACATGATTTTGGACGACGGCGGCGACTTGACCAATATGGTGTTGGACAGATACCCCGAATTGGTACCAGGCATTCGCGGTATTTCGGAAGAAACGACCACGGGGGTACACCGTTTATATGAGCGCGTTACGGCAGGTACACTGCCTTTGCCTGCTATCAATATCAACGACTCGGTTACTAAGTCGAAATTTGATAACAAATATGGCTGCAAAGAATCAGCCGTAGATGCTATTCGCCGCGCAACCGACATTATGATGGCGGGTAAAGTGGCAATTGTGGCAGGTTATGGCGATGTTGGTAAAGGTACTGCCGCTTCTTTGCGCGGTGCTGGCGTGCGTGTTATCGTCACCGAAATTGACCCGATTTGCGCACTGCAAGCAGCTATGGACGGCTATGAAGTCAAAAAAATGAAAGACGTTATCAAACGCGCCGACATCATTGTAACGGCTACGGGGAATAAAGATATTATTCGCGGCGAGCATTTCATGGCAATGAACGATAAAACAATCGTTTGCAATATCGGACACTTTGATAACGAAATCGATATGGCTTGGTTGAACGAAAACTATGGCCACTCGAAAGACGAAATTAAAC
>JBEEMU010000562.1:0-3317 GCA_041192485.1 Bacteroidota bacterium
GAAAGCGATGTTTTTATTTTTTATAAAATGAACAATACCCAAGGACAAAGCTAAGGCAAAACCAACCGAAGGCATATATAAAAAGCGTTCCGCCATATTTGTTCCTACAGGGAAAACGATATTAGAAACTATCGACAACGACAATAAATAAAACAAAACGGCAAACGCTAGGGGTTGTTTTTTGAGTGTTCCATAAATTGCGTAAGCTATCAACGAAATATACATCGCTGCGGCAATCAATACTTTTGAATTACTGAAATCCATCAATTCAATATGCCTCGGGTAATAATCATGCGTTAAAGTAGCGGGATAAAAAAGTAGTTTGAGGTATTCGCCCAGCGTGTAAACAATTGTGCCATATTTTTCTGAAAAAGAAGCGGCGTGATACAAACGGTCTTCGCCAAGCACGACAAAGGGGTTATTCATCAATTCCATCGGCGTTGCGCCAAACTGATTGCCAATCGCCATCGTGCGCATGACCATAAAAGCAACGGCACCTACAAAAAGCGGAGCCGTCTGTTTGACAATTTGAGCGGGTGTAGCATTGCTGAAAAAATAGAACGCCAGCGGCACAATAGCCAAAAAGGTAATCGCGTTTTCTTTGGCCATCAAGCCCAAGAAAAAGACAAGACCAGAAAGCAGCAATTTTATAAAATCATTTTTATAAAACGATTTTAGCGTAAGCCATAAAGCACCCAGGCTCCCCAAAAGGCTCAAAATTTCGTCGCAACCTTTGATATTCGCTACGGCTTCGGTATGCACGGGGTGTGCCAAAAAAATCATAGAACCTAATAAGGCAATGAGTTCGGCGCGAGTAGTGATGGCCGAATCTTCGGCAGTATTTCGCTGAAAAAGCAGCAAAAGCAGCATATACAGCAAGATGCCCGTGAAGCCATACAGCATCATATTGCCGAAATGGCCAATCGCCGCAATGCCCTTCATCACGTCGCCCGACATCGGACTTTTCATCGTGTTGCCGTTTTTATCTTTCATTTCTTTGCCTGCCAGCTGCATTTCTATGGCAAACAGCACAAGCGAAAGCGGACGATAACGCCCTCCTTCTACCAGCTTTTTATCGTCGCGAAAAAAGCCGTGAAAGGTGTCCTTTCCTAAGATACCGCCGATGCCGGCAATACCTTGCTGCGTGTGCATATTGTCGGTGATAACAATTGCATCGTCAACGGCATGGTCGTAACCAAGCGTGTTTACATAGAGCAGACAGCCAAATACAAACACAATCAGTTTGTGAATATTGCGGACTGTCCAAGTGAAACCGCCCGTATTTACAGCGGTCTGCGGAGCTTGATTGCTACCAGATTCTACGGCTTTAGCCGCCTCATTCGGCGGCGGCGTAGTCAGATTAGTGGTGGTTTTTTGCTTATTTTTAGCCATTTTTACCTTTTATTCCAAAATTAAAACACAAAGATAGCGTTTTTTATAAAAATCAAAGATATGAATTGAAAAAATGCGTACTTTTGCGGAAAAGAGCGCGGAAAAGAGCGCGGAAAAGAGCGCGGAATTAGCCGCTGTATAAAGCTATCAGATATACGCCTTATACTCTCTTTGTATCGCCAACTAAACAGTTACTCTTATCTTAAAAAAAGATAATTGCTTAGGTATGTGGTTTAAACGAAGTTCAACTTGATGATATTCCAAATGGGCTGTAAGCCGTTAAAATAAAGGGACTTATAGCATTTAAGTTTGCAAAAGGTATATATCGCAACACCGAATGGGGTTTAATATGAATAGCCGTAGGTGCAACCTACGCGCAAATGTTGTGTTTACAGAACCCCAAAGTGGGTAGTGGGTTCAATTTCTATTTTTAAGCTAATTTTACAGGTTGAACCCTTTTAGGGTGCTGAAAACACGCTTTTCAACTCCGTAAGTTTGTACCTACGGCTATTCATATTTGACCCTTTTAAGGGTCATTCTACTTGACCTTTTGCAAGCCTATTTCGGCTGAAAACCTTATTTTATAAGGTTTTTCCGATACGTTACTTTCTTCAATTTAAAACTACAAACAACCTAATAGGTACAAAAAAAGTAAAAAACAAGATGAAAAAAATCACATTTTCAGCCTTTCTTTGCGCCTTGCTATTTGCGCAAAGCTGCACCGTAGGCACCGACAAACAAGACCCGCCGAAAGTAAGCATTGAGGTGAAATCAAGCTTTGGAAACGCGCCGTTTTCGCTGCTTACCGCCTACGATTACAAGGCTAACAAAAAATTGAAATTCAATTTGATGCAGTTTTTTGTATCAAAAGTAGAGCTTTTACAAGGCACAACGACTGTGCCAATAGCGGATTATGCCATTTTAGATGTGGGGCAAAGCTCGGCTAAAATGGGCAATGAAACGGCGATAAACCCAGGCAATTATACCAAAATTCGCTTTGGTATAGGCGTTGATGCTGCCACAAACGGGCGCAATCCGAACGAGTTTCCGAGCAGCAGCCCATTAGCCGCTAGCGGTTGGTATTGGTCGTCGTGGAATAGCTTTACCTTTTTAAAGGCAGAAGGTTTTTATGATAATAACCTTGGTTTTACTTACCACACAGGGCGTGACACGATGTACAGAACGGTGGAAATACCGATTCAATATGAAGCGAAGGTGGGCGAAAATAAAACGCTTACGCTGAAATTGGACTTAAAAAAAATGTTTATAAACGGTGTGGACACCTTTAATATACCCGCGTTGCCGCAGTCGCAGGGCGAGCCGAATATTCCGTCTAAAACGGCAGCATCTATAAAAATTGCAAACAATTTTCAGCAGGCTTGGTCGTGGTAGGCAAGAAGCTGTAAATAAATAGTCTATCTAATTGGGTGATCAATAATTTATAATTATAAAATATTTTAAAATAACTTTAAATTTCAACCTTGTATTTAACATATATTTTTTTTCGCGCCATGGTTTTGCTTGCGCAAATAATGCCTTATAGTTTGCTCTACTGGTTTTCAGACATAGTCACCTTTTTCCTGTATCGCATTATTGGCTACCGTAAAAATTTGATTTTCAGCCAGTTAAAAAAATGCTTTCCCGAAAAAAGCGAAAGCGAAATTGCTAAAATTGCGCACGATAGCTATCAAAACCTAAGCGACCTGTTGGTGGAAACGTTTAAAGGCATGACCTTTGTGGAAAGCGATATTTACGCCCGTTTCCGCAAAAAAGGCGAAGGTTGGGCGCAGGCAAATGCGGTAACGGCCAGCGGCTCAACTTTTATCGGCACAGGTGCGCACATTGCCAACTGGGAATGGGCGGTTTTGGCGATGCAAGTCTATTTAGAAGGCAGTGTGCTCGGTATTTATAAACCCATTCAGAAC
>JBEEMU010000563.1:0-3091 GCA_041192485.1 Bacteroidota bacterium
TAAGGGATAAGCCCATTGCAACTAGTTGATTTTGAACCATATAAGACATTTAAGTTTTTAGTACCTACATCTTATTTGGTTCTTATGTGGTTCAAAATCAACAACAAAAAACAGTTTCAGATGATAATAATTTTAGGTGTGAACAATTTTTTGAAAATAATTTATTTTTTAGTAAAAATATGCAATTTAGGTATAATATTTGTAATACTCTAAGAAAGTAAAATAGGGTATAATCGCTTTGTTTTCAAAATAGGTTCTTCATTTCAATTGACAATAAACACCAATCTCTTTATTCCTAATAATATGCTTAAGGCTTTCTTTCCCTTTTTTTTAACCATTTTTATCACAAACATTGCTTTTGGGCAATGTTTATCTACGCAGAATGTCACCGCAGAAGCAGAGTCGGCTACTTGCATCGACGAGCATAGCACCGCAACCGATGGCTATTTAAAAATAACTACTTTCCTACACGGGCAACGCTATCGCTGTTGCTTAGGAACGGTTTTTAATGACGCAATCGCTGTACCGAATAATATCATCGCTATACCGAGTGATAGCATTGCGACAAGCGGTTTAGCGAACCCTGCAACCGACACCGAATATACGATACGAGTGTATGACGCGACTGATGATAATTGCTATACCGATGTTATAGTAGTCTTGCACCCCAGTTTATGCGGCACCTTAGGCAGCGGCGACTTTTATGCTTTAAAGGCTCCTGCGGGTTTAACAA
Organism: Bacteroidota bacterium; assembly: GCA_041192485.1. Classification (GTDB taxonomy): domain Bacteria; phylum Bacteroidota; class Bacteroidia; order Chitinophagales; family Saprospiraceae; genus JBEEMU01. The sequence goes on from JBEEMU010000563.1 coordinate 734, forward strand.
ACTATCGTTGGTATTTAAATGGCGTATTCATTCCGAGTAGCAATACACGCACTTTTATAGTAAATCAAGTGGGTAAATACACTTATACTGCGGAGGTTATCGGTGGAGGCTGTCCGCAAAAATCATGCACTTCCTTGCAATTGCGCCGCGCCGCTACGCTACCTGTTCAAATGATTTATTTTGTGGCTGCTGCCAATGACTGCGAAGTTATTTTGCGCTGGCAAACAGCTACCGAGTTAAACAATCGAGAATTTGTTGTTCAGCGAAGTAATGGCAATAATATTTGGACTACAATTGGCGTAGTGACAGGGTCGGGTACAAGCAATGCGCCTCGTTTATACACATTTAAAGATACAAAACCGCAACGCGAAAACTTGTATCGCTTGCAACAAGTTGATTATGACGGCACAACAACACCGTATTCGGCCGCTAATAAAGTACAAACCACAGGCTGTTTTGAGGAAATTGACAATGGGGTAACGCTCGTGTATCCGAATCCGAATAGCACCGACCAGGCTTGGTTGAAATTTTATACCGATAGAGGAAACGAAGACGTGGACATTATTTTAACCGACGTTTTAGGGCGTGTTTTAATGGTGCAAACGAATGGCGTACAGAACGGCGCAAATATCGTTGCGATAGACATTAGCAGCTTGCCTTCGGGGCATTTCTACGTCTATGTAAAAGGGGCTGGCTGGCAAAGCGACACGCAAAAACTAATCCGCATCGGACGATAAAAAATTAGACCCTACTGCTTATAGTGCCTGCGGCTAAATAAACACAGGTATCAATACCCGAAAGCACCCCCATTTTACAGGGTTTCAAAGCCGCGAATATTTATACACTAATACTTATATAGGTTTGCAGAGCTGTCAAAAGCTTTGCAAACCTTTTTTATTCCTATTCTTTTCTTAAAATAATAGGATATTTTGCTAAGTTTCCCTACTTTTGCCGCTTGAAACTTAAAACCCTGTTTTTTTTGGAAGATACATATAAACATAAAGGATTGCGCCGCCTATTAGTTCGCGAACTGCGGCAAAAAGGCATTCGCGACGAAGCCGTTTTAGCGGCTATCGGTGCGGTACCGCGTCATTTCTTTGTTGAAAAAGCGTTTGATGACCTCGTTTATACCGATATTGCCCTGCCAATCGATTGCGAGCAAACTATTTCGCAACCTTATACCGTGGCGTATCAAACGCTCTTGCTGAATGTGCAGCCTCAAGACAAGATACTCGAAATAGGTACAGGTTCGGGCTATCAAGCCTGTATATTAGTCGAAATGCAGGCGCGAGTATTCACTATCGAGCGGCAACAGGCACTGTATGAGCAAGTCGGTGCGCTTTTAGACACCTATTTTCAAGCGTATAAATACCGTTTGCGCGTCTTTTTTCGCGATGGCGCAAAAGGTTTGGCAGAGTATGCGCCTTTCAATAAAATAATAGTAACTGCTGCTGCCAGCACTATTCCGCAAGTCCTTTGCGAGCAGCTTGAAATAGGAGGTATTCTCATCATTCCAGTAGGCGACCCCGAAGGTGAACAAGTGATGTGTCGCATTACTCGCCTATCCGATACCGAGTTCAAGAAGGAACGCTTTGATTTGTTTCGCTTCGTCCCACTTTTAGAGGGCATACAGCCTTTGCCTGCACCGCCCAATCATTGGAAAAAATAGCAGCGTGCCTATTCCTTTTATAGGCTCAAAATAAAAAAACCGTGTACCCTTTTTAAGGATACACGGTTTTTTTGCTTTTTTATAGCTTGATGATATTCCAAATGAGCTGTAAGCCTTTAAAATAAAGGGGCTTATAGCATTTAAGTTTGCAAAAGGTATATATCGCAACCTCGAATGGGGCCTTTTAAGGGTCATTCTATTGACCTTTTGCAAGCCTATTTCGGCTGAAAACCTTATTTTATAAGGTTTTTTCCGATTTTTCACCCTAAGCCTTACAGATTTCTTAAAAAGTTGCAACGTTTAAAGGTAAACTAATCACCTCTGCTTGAATGGGGTCAAATCGAGTAGTGTTGGACTCGACTATGCTTTTGATAATACAAAAGGTATTTCAACCACCTCAAATACAAACCAAGCCAATCGGCTTTTTGGCCCGTAGCGAATGTCCGCCTATTGGTAATATCCTCAATTTAATAAAAGATAGTTTTTTTAGCAAAAAAATAAAAATATTGGTACTAAAAGTATGAACGTTCATCAAAAAAGTATGAACGTTGGTACTAAAAGGATGAACGTTGGTACTAAAAGGATGAACGTTCATCAAAAAAGTACCAACGTTCATCAAAAAAGGATGAACGTTGGTACTAAAAGGATGAACGTTGGTACTAAAAGGATGAACGTTCATCAAAAAAGTA
>JBEEMU010000564.1:0-3581 GCA_041192485.1 Bacteroidota bacterium
CTATTTCCGAGTGAAAAACGGCCGGATAAAAAAAGGCGATAAAATCAACTTTATGAACACGGGTGCCTTTTACAATGCCGACGAAATCGGTGTATTGAAAATGGAGATGTTGCCAAAACTCGAACTAAGCGCAGGTGATGTAGGTTATATAGTCACAGGTATCAAAAATGCAAAAGAGATAAAAGTAGGCGATACAATTACCATCGTCGGACAAGCAGCAGGCGAACCTATCAAAGGCTTTGAAGAGGTAAAACCAATGGTTTTCGCAGGTATTTTCCCCGTGGAAAACGACGATTTTGAAGACCTACGCGATAGCTTAGACAAATTGCAATTAAACGATGCGTCCTTAGTATTCGAACCCGAGTCGTCGCAAGCCCTCGGCTTCGGCTTCCGTTGCGGCTTTCTTGGACTATTGCACTTAGACATTGTACAGGAGCGTTTAGACCGCGAATATGACCAAAATATCATTACAACCGTACCAAACGTATCGTATTATATGACCTTGCGGAACGGCAAGCGCGATATTTTGAATAACCCTGCCGATATGCCCGATGTGACGATGATTGAAAGCATCGAGGAGCCATTTATCCGTGCGCAAGTGATTACAGCACCCGAATATGTAGGCGCAATTATGAATTTGGCGATTGAAAAACGCGGCATTTTGCGCAATCAAAACTATCTTTCGCCTTCGCGCATCGAGCTTTCATTTGAAATGCCCTTAGCCGAAATCGTCTTTGATTTTTACGACCGTTTAAAATCTATTTCACGCGGATATGCTTCTTTTGACTACACCTTTATCGACCACCGACAGTCCGATTTAGTGCGTCTTGACATTAAACTAAACGGCGAAAATGTAGATGCGCTTTCCGCCTTAGTTCACCGTTCCAAAGCCGATTGGGTTGGGCGCAAAATGTGCGCCAAACTCAAAGATTTACTGCATCGTCAGCAATTCGTTATCGCTATTCAAGCCGCTATCGGCGCAAAAATTATTGCCCGCGAAACGCTTTCAGCATTGCGCAAAGACGTGACCGCAAAATGTTACGGCGGCGATATTTCGCGTAAGCGCAAACTCTTAGACAAACAAAAAGAAGGTAAAAAACGTATGCGCCAATTCGGTAATGTAGAAGTGCCGCAACGTGCGTTTTTGGACGTGTTGAAATTGGATTAAAATTTTGTAAAATATTTTTAAATAACTTACAATATGCATATAAAACAGCTTTATATGCAGAATTTTAGAGGTTTTAAAGCAGAAACCTTCCGTTTTAATACGGGGCTGACCGTTGCTATTGGCGATAACGATATGGGCAAATCTACGCTGCTACGCGCATTGCGTGTAGCAGCTGGTTCCTATCTGTTGGGTATTGACAATCTTTTGCCACGCACACGCATATAGAAGAATATGAAATACGAAATACTTATAATGAAAAAACTAAAAATATAGAAGACAAATATCCTTGTATTATAAAAGTATTAGATGTAGAAATAGATGACAAGACAAATTTAATTTGGCAACGTTCCGTAGAAAGATTTGGGCAAAAAACTTCGTTTAAAGAGGCAGACGTTGGACAAATAAAAAATATTGCCAAAGAACATTTTGAAAGTGTTGAAAACGGGCAATTCACTAATTTACCCGTTATCGTATATTTTGGTCTATGTAATAATGCAAAAGACAACAAACCAATAGATACTACAACCTATTATTTACCCGAAACACATAATACACATTTGCCTTTCCATGTTCTGCCACACCCAACCAACAGTAGAGCCGCTATTGTACAATCTAAATCAACGCTAACCATAATTTAGAATTGCTCAAAACTTTTTAAAAATGATAAATTCAACCTCATAATTCAACCTCATTCTTTTTATCAACCAATATTTTTACATGAAAGCGTGGACATTAATTAAAATTGCCTTTGTCGTCATTCTCGCCCTCTGGGGCTATAACTATTTTTTTGGTACAGATACCGAAAAAGAGCAGGCTAAAACGGTGGCACAAGATGTGGGGAAAGGCGTTACTTCCCTCAAAGACTTTATTATTGCCAATAAAGATAAAGCCGACCCCAAAAAAATACAAGAGGGCATCGATAAAGCAAGCTCGATATTGAAAGATATTGGCGCGAAAGCCAACGAATTAGACACGAAATACAAAACGCGCATCGCCGACCTCGAACAAAAACGCACCGAAATAGAGGCTTCTATTAAAAAAATAGACCAAACCGCAAAGGACGCAAAAGCGAAAAAAGATGCCGCACAAGCCCAGTTAGATAAACTCGTAGGCGACATCGACCACTTAACTTCCGATATGAAAGACGGAAAATAGCGTTATTTTATGCTATAAAAGCGGTTATTTCCTTTTGGAAATAACCGCTTTTATAGCTTATTTAAACCGTATTGCCTTGACAGGCGAAATACGCGCCACTAATAACGACGGAATAAGCAAAACAACTAACGTGACCAACAGCGTGCCGATGTTTAGAAATAAAACAGTCCAAATATTCAGCGCAATAGGCGCAACCGAAACATAATAAGCCTCTTCGTCTAACCGAATGACCTGCCCATATTTTTGGATTAAACACAAACCAAGCCCAATAATATTGCCCCAAAGCAATCCTCTACCAATAATAATAGCGGCATAATAGAGAAAAATGCGTTGCACGTCGCGGTTCGTGCCACCCAAGGCCTTTAAAGTACCAATCATATTCGCTCGCTCTAAAATCAAAATCATAAGTGCAGTCGTCATATTAATAACCGAAACGATGAGCATCAAAAATAAAATAAACTGCTCGTTCACGTCTTGCAAGTCGAGCCAACTAAAAATATTTGGATACAACTCTTTGATAGTTTGCGAAAATAAGTCGCTGCTAGTTTGCTGGTAGTAAATAAATTGCCCGAAAGGGTCTAAATCCTCGATGTCGTCTAAAAAAACCTCAAAACCACTGACTTGATTTGGCAGCCAACCATTCAGCTCTTGCACTTGCCGCACATCTACTAAGGCGAATTTTTTATCATACTCTTCCAACCCTGTTCGATAAATGCCAGCTACCTTAAATTTGCGAGCGCGTTGTGTTTCACCATCTACAAAATGCACGGTAAACTTATCATTCAAGCTGATTTTCAAGCGTTTACAAGTACTTTCCGACACAATAATATTAGTAGAAATACCCGTGTCGGCTAAGGCGCGTTGAGCAGCCGTATCAATAAGTGGCATCTTGTAGCCTGCGTTTTGCAGGCTTGGCAGGGCTTCATTTTGCGCCGATTCGGGTGTTTTTTGCTGCAAAGAATCGTTGGGAAGCGTAATAGGCGCAGCAGACCTATTTTTTAAATAATCGGGGATAAAATGCCAATTATTGATAGCCAAAGTGTCGCCTGCAATGAGGTATTGCTTCATAAACGCCCAGTCGAAATCTGCGCCGATGCCGCGCAAAACAATGCCCTCTAACTGATTATTTGTTTTAATAATGCCCGCTTTATTGGCGTAAAGCTGAACATGGCGAACGCCTCCGAGAGTTTTTGCATCATGCTGCTCCCACTCATAGCCAAAAATAGCCTTTTTTTTTGTATAAAAAATAGGTTTTACC
>JBEEMU010000565.1:0-7029 GCA_041192485.1 Bacteroidota bacterium
TTTCCCAATACATCTATTCTACCTAAATGCTTCCGTTTCACAAATCCGTCATTCTTGTAATAACCAAAATAGGTTTCCTTGCTTTTTGGGTGCGGTTTGTGCGCTGTAAAAATCATTATACACGAAACTACGCCAACTTTTGAATTAAAAAACAACTCATCGGGCATCGATAAAACTGCGTCTAAGGTATGATTGGCTAAAAGTTTCTTTTTGTATTCCAACACTTTTCCGCCTGTAGCTAAGGCACTTTGCATCGGGACAATCGCAACACAAGTTCCACCATCTACTAAGCATTCGAGGTTGTTAAGGATAAATTCTAATTCGTCTGTGTCATTTTTTTTGTCGGATTTATAGGGTGGGTTTAAAAAACCAACGGTTGGTTTTTGGGCTTTTACTTCGTTGATAATTTCTTCTTCAAAGCAACTGCCATTCATTATATTCGTTTTTCCGTCTTGGTGAATATACATATTTGAAACCGCCAAGGCAAAGATATGTGCTTGATATTCTACACCTAAAAGGTGTTTCGATTTAATTTCAGCAATTTTTTTCGTGTCACCTTTTGCATCTTCTATCATCTTTTTCATGGCAGCGATTAAGAAACCGCCCGTGCCGGTGCAGTTGTCATAAGCAATAGAGTTTTTATTTACTTGTGCTAATTCTGCAAATAGTTCTGTTATGTGTGGTGGTGTCAATACGATACCTAAACCTTTGTCGCTATTTGCATAACGCAAAAATTCAATGTACAACTGTCCTAAAACATCAAAATATTCGTGTGTTTTGATAAATTGATTTATATTTGCGTCAATTTCGTCAATTAGTTCTTTTAATATCTTGTCTTTTGTAGAAAGTGATGTGTCGGTTTTAATAAACCCAAATTGAATATTTAAGTTTTCTAATTTCTTGCCTGAAATGTTGGCTTCTTCTAATTTTTCAGAAACCGTTTTTGTCAGAAAGTCTGCTAAACTTTTTGGACTTGTTTTTTTTGTGTAAGAAGTTTTAAACGCATCGTCTTCTAATGCTATCAGAATGCAACTTATCAATAAACTTCTTTGGCTTTCAAGGATTTTATAAGTATGAAGTTTTTCGTTTAGCTTTTTAGTAAATTCTAAAAGTGTATTATAATCCTGTCTAAATTTTTCTGGACTTTTTAAATATCCGTCTAAATAATCTTGTGCAGATAAAAGTTTGTCGCCAAATATTTCTGTCGCTTTTCGTTCGTTCTTTAAATGTAAAAAATGAGAAACTTTTAACTGTTGTGTTGTTTCGCCACTAACAGCAATAGCCAAAACATCAAAGTCTTTTGAAAGATAAGAAGCGTATAATAAAACACCATCAACGGCAAAATCTGCAAATTTATCTCTATTGAGGCTTTCGTGTTTTGTAATTTCAGCTTTACACTCAATCACAATAAGTAAATCAGCGTTTTTATTATAGGTTATTAAAAATTCTGGCCGTCCTTTTCCTAGGCCTCTTTTCGAGGCCGTTTTTAGTAACTTGTCAATTTTGGGAATATCAGACGATTGCTCTTCAATATGAATTATATCGCTTGATTTCTCAAAATGAGAATAGACAATTCTTTCCGTTTTTTTTTCGTTTATCATAGCTTTCTATGTGTTTGTTAACTATTTTACTTGATGAAAGTATATATTTTTAAGATACTGCAAAGGTAAGTAAATATTTATTATTTTCAAAACACTTTTGTACTTATTATAATTGTATTTTACAGGGGTTTAAAATAGCGATTATTTATACTCTAATACTTAAGAAGGGCGCATAAGTCTTTTAAGGTAATTTATCTATCGTAAAAAAATTATAGCAAAAAACCATCACAAAAAACCATCACAAAAACCATCACAAAAAACCATCATAAAATACCGTATAAAAAATGCCAAACAAGAATACCGAAGAAATAACCGACCTGCTCGGTACGCCGCCTGCATGGATAGCCCGATATGGTATCAGCGTCATCGCGGGCGCAATTTGCTTGGTATTTGCCCTCTCTTGGTGGATAAAATACCCCGACATCGTAAAAGCCGAAATCGTGCTATCATCGGCGCAACCGCCCGTGAATATCGTGGCGAAAAATGGCGGCAAAATAGCGGTTTGGTCTATTAGCGGAACTACATTACATTATTGGTAACTCATCGTTCTATGATATTTTTGTTGATAGCGATACATTGCTTAAAGAAATATTAGAAACGTTGGCTTACACAAATGTTTTAATAAAACCAATAAGAAAACGAAACTCGAAGAAAGGGCTTATCGAGTTTTGTGTTTCAGCCACTTGGAAGCCTGTTTCCAACAGCTTAACAAGTATAATATAATAGTAAAAGCAGCCCCGCCCTAAAACTATTAAATACCGAAGCACAATACGCTTTATAATTTTGTTTTTTTTATAATCACAATTTTTTCCGCTGCAAGTCGGTGGCTAAAAACGCCCGTTTCCAAATCAAATCGCCGTTGATGGCATGAATTTCTAAAATACATGTTCGTGCATCGCCCTTCCCTTCCAAGCGTACCAAACCGAAGTTTTGTTTGCGGTAAAGCGTATTTTTTACATAATATCGGGTAGGCACTCGAAAGGGTAAAATAAACTGACTGGTTAGTGGCGAAGCGGTAAAATCGTAAATTGGATAGGTTCCTTCGCGCTCTTTTTTGCAAAGCATAGACTGATGCACGTCGCCGCTAAATAAAATAACGCCCTCGATATTCTCTTTTTCAAGAAAATCGAAAAAATCGTGACATTCGGTACTGAAAACTTGATACGATTCGGTGAGATGATTATTCGGCAGCCATTGCGTTCCGCTAATAATAAATTTAAACCGCGCTTTCGAGTGTTTCAGCTCCCATTTCAGCCAGTTTAATTGTTTTCTGCCCAGCATTTCTTTGGTTTTCAGGTTGCTATAATAGCGGTCGTCGAGCATGAAAAAGTCTGCGTCTTGCTCGCTAAATTTAAAAAAAACGCCTTTGCAAGAATCGTTGCCATAGGCAGGATTATGCCAAAACTGCTTAAAAACGGCTAATGCAGTGTCCTTATTCGGTTGGTCGCCATGCGAATTATTCGGGCCAAAATCGTGGTCGTCCCAAATAGAATACTGTTTTACCGTGTCCAAAAAGTGTTTTAAATACGGCAATTCGCGGCGATAAAGCTCATTTCGGGCAATCATTGCTCGGCTGCTCTTCCAGTCGTCGTTGCGATAATACACTGCATCGCCCGTCCAAATCATAAATTTAGCAGGAATCTTCGTCATCGTCCGATAAATGGTATAAACCGTATCGCTTGGTTTATTGCCCATTCGGGGTTCGTAAGCGCCGCACGAGCCTACCAAAAACTGGAAGTCAGCTTGCGCCCAAGACGGTGTTGATGCGCCTATAAATAGGAGTAGTGCATAAATACGCGCCAAATTGAGCCCTTTTAAATAGAGCGTTCTGGGGTAGTGATAGCCGTGTTTATTTTGCCACAGGCACTTAATCATCAAAGGTATAAAAATAAATCGTTTCATACAGGCAAAAGTACGGCTTTTTTGGCAAAATGCAAAAAAAATCGGTATTATTCCCTTTTGGCTGATAGGTTGAAACGTTAAGTGTTGAGAAGTGAGTGTGTATCAATTTAAGGCGGCGAGTGTTGCTTTCACTTCGGTCATCGGTACCAATTTATAGTTTAGCTCGATGGCTTGGTCAGGCTGTATTGCGGCTACTTTTAGCAATGCTTTTGCGAATAAAACGCCCGTGCCTTGCACCTTAAAGGCTATAACCGTAAGTTCGCGCCCAATAGGAATGTTGCCCGAAATAAAGCAACTGCCGTTGGAAGACAGCGGCATAATGCTTTTTATATCTTTGAAAACAGCAAACATTTTAACCTTCGACGGGTCGCTTTCATCATGTATGCGGAGCTGCGTTTTGGGCGAGTTATCGGTATAAAAACGGTCGCAGTTTATCCAGCCGAAACGGCTCGCTTCCATTGCGTTTGTATAAGTTTTGCTCAAAGCTGGGTCTTCGCTTGCATAGTAATTAGCGTAGTAATTAGTTGCCCGATTAGCGCGTTGTTTGCTCACGAAAGCACTCATTTTACTAAAAAGACTGTCTAAGCCGCGAGCTTTCGCCAATTTGCGGCCCTCTAATGCCACTAAATAAGGGTAAGACCCCTCTATAGCCTTGATTTTATCGATATCTTTGTCATAAACATCAGCCAAATGGTCGCAATCTTTGGCTTTATAGGCTATCATCGTGTCCAAATTCGGTTCTGGAACGCCGAAGAAACGCGCTAAATTGCTACGATTCAGTTTATAAAAATCGTATTCTACGGTCAGTTCTTTCGAGGAAGTTAATCGCCCTAAGAAACTGGGGTCGGAGCCAGTTTCATACCAGCCGCCGTAGCCTGTCGCGTTTCTTGGCGAGAATGGCTCTACCCAACGCATTTGGTCTATCAAAAACTTATTGGCTTCATACCTTGCCCAGTAGCTCACAAAACGGCGGTAAGCAGTTGCTCGTTTCGGCAATTCTGCTTCATAATCCACGACGGCTTTTTTATAGGCAGGCAGAAAAACCTGCACATATTTTGCCGAATCTATGGAGTATTTTGCACAACTTTTCTGATACATCGCCTCTTTTTGCGTTTCGCTTTCGCGCCAACGCTTCGTTAATATAGCATCGCTTTCCAAGATTTTTTCAACAAAGGGGCGTTTTGTCAAAGCAGGATTTGGCGCAACACGCGGCGGCATCGGAGGACGCGGCGCAGCAGCATAAACGGGTGCTTGAATGACCGTATAAACTCGTTCAGACAGTTTCGGTTCGGCTATTTTCGACCACCTCACTCGCTTTGCCAAACGGCTACGGCGTTTGACGAGCTGTTTAGTCGGCTTCCAATCCACTACTTTTGTAGCAGGATTTGTTTCGCCATAAAACAGGCGCATATCCTTGTTGTCGGGGTTGATAGTAGGCATCGCAACGCTCATTGTTTTGCCTTTTGCCATTTCGAGCGGCTTTCCGTCGGCTTCCGCCGCAATATAGACCATGCCGCCCGTTTCCAACAGTTTGTCGTCGGAAGTCGTGCTTAATGCGTTCTGCATCATCGAGCTATAATCGTAAGCCTCACGCAGCGTAAATTTGACCTCGCCCGTCGGAAAACTTCCGTCGGCAAATTGCAACGAGCCGCTCTCTATATGCACCGTCGTCCCGTTTTTGCCTTGCAAGACAATATCTTCGCTGCTTTTTTGCGTAAAATGCTGCTCGTTTTCAGGGTTCATTTTGGCGAAAGCCACCGAAAGCGGCGAATTTGACGCATCTAACGGCGCAACAAGGTGTCGCACGAAAATATCGACGCGGCGTTTTTTTTGCTTCTCATCGTCCGATGCGTTTTCGTCGCTGTCTTCAATTTCGCCGCGAGCCTCTGCATGGAGTTCTTTGGACGAAATACCTTGCTTGCGCAAATAATCAACCACCGTTTTCGCTCGTCGCTCGGAAAGCCGTTGATTGTAATCGCTCGCACCATCTGCATCGGCAAACGCCGCAATTTCGATGGTCGGCTCGCTAAAAAGCGTACAATCAGTCGCCACATTTTGAAGCAATCTCACCGCTTCGGCGGAAAGCGCGTGTTTATCGGACTCGAAATAGACCGAATAACGCATGGTTTCGATGTTTTTCGCTTGCGCAAATAAGCGCACACTCACGCTACTACACAATACGGTGCAGATTACGGGGCAGATTACGGCGCGGAATACGGCGCGGAATACAAAAAACAGAGAGGTTTTGGAAAAATGTTTTTTTAACATAATGGTGATGGTAATAATGATAGAATTACTGGTTTTGGAACTATGAGTTCTTAAATTGGCTCTATTTATTATAACGTAATTTTTTCGTTTTTATTGTGTGGGTTGGCATTTTTTTTCGGAATTATAAACAATTTGGCTAATTGCCCAACTCAAAAGATGCAGCGTACCGAAGTATTTGTAGGGGTAAAACTAAGCGCAAGGCTATCAAGGAGCTACCTTATGTTTCTTATTGTTCTACTACCCAGAATAGCTAAAATATATTTTTAAAATGTGAAGAAAATATTAATTGTTAGCGTAGATGTTACAAATTTCCTAAAAAACCACTATCTTTGTCCTTTCATTGTCATTAAACGATTTGTTTCATTTTTTTTACCTAAAAATTATAATAATATAAAATTTTTAATTTTCACCTTCTATTTCATAATTTATACTTACACTACTATTAAATTCTTTAATTCCCATCTCAAACAATTTTTTTCCATGACTTATTTTTTTACAAAATGGCGTTTTATCGCTATTTTTTTAAACCTATTTTTAGGTTTTTCGCAAGCCACTTTCGCGCAACAAACAACTATTTTCACCACAGACTGCGCCGCAGCCATAGGTAGTTGGACTTACACGAACGGCACAGCCGCTAACGCTATTCAGCAAACGGGCTATTGGCTTTTAGAGCAAAACGACGTGGTAGTTTCGTCAAACATCAATGTAAGCAGTTACACGAGTTTGACGATAGAATACAAAGTCGGAACGTTTGGCACGGGCGCAAATAACGTGGGTACTTTTGAGTATTCCACGAATGGCGGCACTACTTGGAGTGCGCCGAGCAACACTCAAACGCCCACGAGTGCCACCCTTGTTGCCGCTTTTTCGCCCACGCAATTAGCCTTAGGCACGTTTAATACGACCCAGTTTCAGCTTCGCTTTAAGCATAGCGGCGCAGCAGGAAAAGGCTTGCGGATAGACGATATTTTCCTAAAAGGAACACCGCCTGCTTGCACTGCTCCTTCGGCGGTAACGGGCGAAACGGCAGCTCCAGCCTCGGCAACAGCCATTAACGGCTCGTTTACCGCAAACGGCGCGACAGGCTACCTTGTCGTGCAAAGCACGACGGGAGTACTTTCTTCTTCGCCGCTCGACGGAACCGCTTACGCTGTAAACGCAACGCTTGGCGGCGGCACAGTGGTAGCAAGCGGCGCAGCAAACACGTTTTCTAAAACGAGTTTGACCGCTTGCACACAATATTGGTACCATATTTTTG
>JBEEMU010000566.1:0-6459 GCA_041192485.1 Bacteroidota bacterium
GCAATAATAATAGGTTGCCGTTTTCTTCACTATCAAATTGAATTTGGATTAAAAATAGCTCGCAAAGCCGCAATAAGTCGCTGCATAACCGCCTGAATTTAAGGTCATTGTAGGCTTTCTCTCCGTTGATAAGCGCCCATATTTTTTGTTTATTGGTTTCTTCTTCTGCTTCTTCTGTTTTCCAATAAGTTGCTTTTAACTCGTCTAAAAGGCGGACGAGTTGCTCGTTTTCATTGAAAAAAGGTGAGCAAACTAATTTGCGCAAGCGAGCTATTTCATAGCGGTCGAGGGTGCGCAAGAGTGTGATTAAGCGTGATTGTTGCATAGAAAAATAAATTTTCGCAAAGATACTGCAAAAAAATGTTTTCAAACGGAACTTTATTTTGAATTAGATTGTTAGAAAGGTCTTACTTCTTTCTTTTCTATCTTTTTAGGTGGTTTTTGGGTTTGTTTTAAAACGCAAAGAGGTTTTTAAAACGCAGAGTGGGGCCTAAACGCGGAGAGGTTTTTAAACTATTCCCATGTGGGCGATAGGTTAAAATATATCAGCAAGTATTTTTTTAACTACATACTATTTTTACTATTCTTACTATTTTTTAATTAAAACTTAAATTCAATTCTTAAATGCAATTAACAGGATTTTCTAAACTTTTGATTGCTGTGGCTATCGCAGCATTGATTTACTTTGGCGTTGTGAAGGCGAAAGAAGCGGGGCTTCTGCCAAGCACCGAAAAAACGGAGCAAGTAACTTCGGGGAAAACCGAGAGCCGTACGAGCGACGGGGACAACAAGGGCGACGGCAACAACAAGGGCGACGGCAAAAGTAGCGATGACAATAGCAGCAAACCTGCCAAAAACACGAAATCGTCGGGCGAATCGGCTTCTTCGTTTAATTTTACACCCGCCGAGCCTGTAAATGGTACGCTAAAAGGCGTGGTTGAACTGGGGGCATCGGGTTTTAATGCCTTTATGGTACGTATTGACAAAGATAAAAACTGGAAATTGGAGAAAGCCGAATTTGGCTCGTCTTTGGTGTCGGAAGGCATGGCCAGCGGAAAAGACGTGAAGGAAACGCTGAAAAACTATATCGGCACGATTGCTAATTTCGGCGTTTTGCCTAAAAACATTCACTTTGTGGTGTCGTCGGGCGCGGTGAAAAACGATAAAATCCCGGATATTGTCAAAGCCTTGAAACAAATGGGCTATGTGGTGAATACGGTTGATGCGGCGCAAGAGGGCAAATTGGCGTTGGCGGCTACCGTGCCAAGTTCGTATTTTGACAGTGCATTTTCGGTGGACATGGGGTCGGGAAACACGAAAATATCTTGGGTGGGCGGCGCAGATTTGTCGTCGGCTAAAAGCGTGGAAACGCATGGCGCAAAATATTTCCAAAAAGGCGTTTCGGCTGACCAAGTGTTTAAAGATGTGCAAGCAGCCGCCGCGCAAGTGCCTGCAAATAAGCGCGATGTGTGTTTTATCGTAGGCGGCGCACCACACGATTTGGTGGAAAAAGCGCGTCAAGGCAAAGAGCGTTACACGGTCATGAAGGCTCCTACGGCCTACTCGCCCGACGGCGAAAAGCAAAAAGCAGGCGTGAATATTTATAAAGCAATTGCGGAGAAAACGGGCTGCACAACGTTTGTTTTCGACTGGGACGCTAATTTTACTATCGGCTTTTTATTAGGACTGAAATAGACTACTGCCCTCACTATCTGGCAGGATTAACTGGATACATTACTTAGCCAATAAAAAAAGGATTGTCGAGCAATTGCTCGACAATCCTTTTTTTATTGGCGCGCGCTATTCGCGTAATTGCGCTCGATAGTGTAGCAAGCGTTTGGCGCGGTTTCCTGCCTTTACGACGAAAAAATAGCGGTTGTCGTTCCAAATTGCTGCTCTTGCTTGAAAATCGGCGAGCGCGGATTTTGGGTTTTCGGCTAAAATGGCCACTTGTAGCAATAAGGTGTCGAGCGATTTATTGCTGTAAGTGGGGGCGTTTTGCAACCAATTAGGCAGTTTGTCTAAAATAGCGGAAACGACAGTGGGCGACATTCGGGCAGGGTCGGTTTCTATTTTGCGGAGTAACGCGCTGTCGCTGTAAATGGCGAACCCTGTTTTTTGCAAGGCTTCGAGCCACACTTTTTCGGGGGTCGGCGCAAGCCAGCCTTTTACTTTTTCGGCAAACGTCACTTTCCTTTCGTTTTTTATCTTTTTTAGCTGGTCTAATAGCTTTTGTCCAAACTCGCGCACGTCTTTTCGTGGGCTTTGAAAGGCTTCTAAGGCGATGGTTTCGTCGGTTTCTGTCATTGTTTTTTCTATTATTTTTAAAAAAGAAAGTTTCAACTCGTTGCTTTCGGTCGCCCACGATGCGTGTAGTAAGGTGTGGGCGCGTTGCGGCTCGCGAACTCGCAAGATGCGCAAAAAATCGATTCGCTCGGCTTTGCTACCTGTTTGCCAAACGGCTTCGTCGAGCGACGGTCGAGCGTAAAGCCAGTCGGGGTTTTGCTCGCTCAACCACCCACCCGTGCCGCCTAAAACGCGCCCAAGCCCTATCCACAATTCGGGAAAGACATAGCAATTATTTAGGACATCGGGCAGCACGTCATTCGGAAGGGCTTGTTTATTTTTTGCTAAAACGGCGATGATTTCGGCAAAAAGAATGGGTTGTTTTAACCGAATGGCTTCCTCGTTTATCGCGCGAATGGCGGCGGCGGCGGTTGCACTGCAAGGCTGCAACAGGGCATTCGCCGCTATATTTGGCTGTGGTAAGGGCGTTGCTACACGCGGCAACACGATGGCGGCTCGACTGAAATGTGTTTCGGCGGCAATTAAACTAAGCAGAACGGCCGCATCTTCGCGCCGAATGTCGATGCCGTATTCTTCCGCCGCTTTGCGCAACTCGTCGCTCAAGGGATACCGCTCGGTGCCAAGTAGGGCTGTTTTTTTTAGATTTTCAGACATTGAGGTTTTTAAATGGGGAGAGGTTTTTTAAACTTAAATTGAGGAAAGTAAGGCGTTTTTAATATGTGATGGTATTATTCAACCTATAAAAATGTAATTATTTTTTGCGCAAAGATAGGATTATTTTTATAAATTGGTTTAGAAATGAATAGAAATATAGAGAAATTGTAAAAAAATGGTGAAAAAGTTATACCTTTGCTGGTAAATGCCAGCGGTAAAATTAAACATGGGTATCATTGGCGCAGAACGCCCTATTTAACAGGGCTTAATGTAGCGAGTATTTTATATACTACTACTTATTAGTGACATAGAGTTTAATAGAAAAGGATTGAATACGATATTTGAATGTTTGATTGACAGTTTTATCGAAACGAAAGTAGGCATAACGCAGGATTTCTTAGACCGCGACTTGGCAGCCAAGCTCAAGCAAAATTTGTGTGCGTTATATGCCGAAAGGCTTATGAAGGCGGCGGGTGTTGGTAATGAACTGTTTTTTGTGGAAAATAAAGCCATCAGAAGCGATAAGATTTATTGGCTCGACCGCGAGCATAATGACCCGCATGAAAATAGCTTTTTCGATATTGTAGATGCGTTTGTCGTTTTTTTGAATGAAACTTGCTACACGGGTATCACGAGCTACGAGTTTCATTATGCGTGGTATGATAAGGGCAGTTTTTATAAAAAACATTTAGACCAGTTTCACCAGAATAAAGACCGCGCTTTTTCGGTGATTATGTATTTGAACGAGGCGTGGCAAGCCGAAGACGGCGGCGAATTGCGCATTTTTCACCCAGATTATGAGCAGCTTGTTGCGCCGATTAACGGGCGATGTGTGTTTTTTAAAAGTAGCGAATTGCCGCACGAAGTATTGCTGACCAATCAACCGCGACTAAGCATTACGGGCTGGCTCAAAACTGGGGGTTAAACTTGCCTGTAATGGGTTAGGTCTTAGGTTTAAAATAATTTTGTACTGTTTAGGTTGTTTGTTTAAACGCCTAAGAAGTTACAAACCAACGTTATATTATGGCTACAAATACCAATATTCTAAAAGCAGGCGAAGTCGACCTTCTCAAACTCCAAAAAATAGTGCAAGATGCGATGGAGGAGGAGGCCTTGATGACCGAAAACCTGCTGCATCAGCCCGAAGAAGTATTGTCAAAAGGGCAGAAAATTTCGGACGTTGTTGCTCGCTTTGGCGGCAGCTGGGCGTTCATCATTTCCTTTTTCATTATTCTAATTGCTTGGATTGTCTTTAATACGCTTGCCGCTATAAAAGATGTATTCGACCCTTATCCGTTTATTTTAATGAATTTAATCTTGTCGTGCATCGCCGCCCTGCAAGCTCCTATTATTATGATGAGCCAAAACAGGCAGGAGGAAAAGGACAGGCAACGCTCGCAAAACGACTATTTGATTAATTTGAAAGCCGAATTGGAAATAAGAAGTTTACACCAAAAAATAGACTTGCTATTGGAAGACCAGATAAAGGTGTTGTTTGCAAGCCAAGCCGAACAGTTGGAGGTGCTGCGGAATATTGAAGCGCGTATTGGCAATTTGTAACGCATACATAGCAAGAAATTGCAGAAGATGTAGATGTATCGCTTGATTTTGTGCAAAAAATTCGTGCCGAATTAGAAAAAAATAAAATTAAACTTTTGATTATCAATAATTTACGATATTTTGATTATCAATAATTTACGATAAAAAATACAGTCGAATTACAAATTTGCTAGTCTATCCTTGAAAGTTGTTTTATCGACAATTTATTTCGGAAAGGCTAGCAAATTTTTTTAAAAAAATAGTAAAAATAAGTATAATTTTGTGTCATAAACTAAAAAAAAGTCGATGCTCTCGATTTTATACAAACGAGCATTGTCCCCTTTTCACATCATTTAAAAAATTCAAGTGCAGTGTTTCAAAGACAAAATAGTGGTCATTACAGGCGCAGGTTCGGGCATTGGACGCGCTTTAGCCTTGGCTTTTGCTCAAGAAGGTGCAAAATTGGCGCTCAACGACTACCAAACCAGTAGTTTAGAAGAAACGCAACGACTGTTAGCGCAACAAAGTGCCGAAAAGGTATTTTGTTCGGTCTTTGACGTATCGAACAGGGAAAGCGTATTTGCTTTTGCAGAGGCGGTTGTGGCGCACTTTGGAGCAGTTGATGTGGTCATCAACAATGCAGGCATAGCCATGGATAGCCCTGTTTTTGACCAAGCAAACTTAAACGACATCGAACGACTTATTGACGTTAATTTTAAAGGGGTTTTGTATGGCTGTAAAGCATTTATTCCGCACCTTTTGAAACGGTCAGAATCGGCATTGATTAATGTGGCGAGCATTTTTGGATTAACAGGGATAGCCAACAGCGAAGCCTATTGCGCCTCCAAGTTTGCCGTAAATGGGCTGACACTTAGCCTCATGCAAACTTATCGACAGACAAATCTGACCGTACAATGTGTTTATCCAGGCGGTATAAAAACGAATATCGCTGCCAACGCAATCGGTAAAAATCCAGAGAATAGGAACGATTTTGAAGCAAAATTTCTGAAGCGCAGCCCCGAATCGGCGGCGGAAACCATAGTCAAAGGCATTAAGCGAAAAAATAATCGGATATTGATTGGTGGCGAAGCCCATTCATTGGACATCGCCGTGCGTGTTGCTCCTATTTTTGGCTGTCAATTAGTAAATCAAAGAATTGCTCCGAAGTAGTGTTTCTATTTAATCCTGTCGGATAAATACGAGCGTTTCGGCGAGCTGGGTCTTTAGCCCGCTCCATAAAAAAATTCCGATTTTTCAACAGATTTCGAGTTGTGTGGCGGGCTGAAGACCCACCAGCCAAGAACCCGACAGTATTAAATGGAATGACTACTTAGTAATTTATTTTAAATAAGTAAAAATAATATGCAAAATTCAATAGTAGATTACGATGTCATTATCGTTGGCGCAGGTTTATCGGGCATCGGGACAGCCTATCATCTGCAAACTCAATGCCCGCATTTGCGTTTTAAAATCATAGAAGGCAGGGGTGCAATCGGCGGCACTTGGGATTTGTTTCGATACCCAGGTATCCGTTCCGATTCTGATATGTACACTTTTGGTTTCTCGTTTAATGCTTGGAAAAACGACAAATCTATTTCCGACGGGCAAGCCATTCTGGATTATATGTCTCAAACGGTTGAAAAATTTCACCTGAAAGACAAAATACAATTACACTCGAAATTGACGCAAGCCGCATGGAATTCGGCAGAAGCCGCTTGGACGCTCAACATTGAACGAACCGATACCAAGCAAATAGAAACGAATATGTGCCGTTTTTTGTTTAGCTGCACGGGCTATTACGACTACGAAAATAGTTATCGCCCGCATTTTCCTAACGAAGAAGCCTTTACTGGAACAATTATTCACCCGCAACATTGGGACACTGCTTTGGATTACACAGATAAGCGCATCGTCATTATCGGTAGTGGTGCAACGGCGATTACAATGTTGCCAGAGTTG
>JBEEMU010000567.1:0-2929 GCA_041192485.1 Bacteroidota bacterium
TTTTCGCCAAACTTTCGGGGCTAATATCAAAACTAAGCGGCAATAAACCGATATTTTTGCGTTGTTCTTCCATGATGAGCCATTCTTCGTTGGATAATTTGCTGAGATTTGCGTGTTCAAATTCGCCATAAGTTAGGCGCATTTGCGGCATTTCTTCGTGTTGTTCGCCTTCTTTCTTCGCTTTATGCTCTTGCGCAGCGCGGATAACAATGCCGTAATCGATGGCTATCGCATAATCTTTTGCGCGTAAAACGCCCGAATTTACCATTTTTTTAGCGACCAAAAGAAAGTTTAAATAGTCATTTGGCGGCATTTCAGCGGCTTCAATCAGCAGTAATTGCAAATTCTTGGCATCATCATCGTCTAATTCGCCCTCGCTCGGCAAGCCGTATTTTTCTATTAAATCGCGAAAGGCATAAGCTGTTTCAATGGCAGCTTCGCCATTTTCCAATCGCTCACGCAAGCCATTTAGTAAGCCATGAAAATTCATGGCGCGGACGGTTTTGCGTTGTTTCGGCTCGTAATTGGCTAATTCGCTCCAATTTGTGCTGTCCGTTTTTAATTTTGCAAAATAATAAACCTCTTTAAACCAATCGAAACGGCGGCCTTTATCCATTGCTAAATGCAGTAATTCGAATGTTTTTTTAGTACTATCGCGCTGCGTATAGCAAGCTGCGACAGCAATTAAATCGGTGCGGTGCCAAGATTTTGCTTCCGAGTATGCCTTTTGAAAATAAATTAATGCCTTTTCTGTTTCGCCATTTTTATACAGCTCTTGCGCCGTATTTGCATATATGTAATAGCAAGGAGAGTAGCTGGTTTGCGCTTTCGCAAAAAGGCAAAAAAAGCAAAAAAATAATAAATTGAGTGTTAAACGCATAGAAAATAAGTTGTTTTAGTATTGTTCTTGCCCATTCGGGAACTCACGAGATTTCACGTCACTAATATAATTGGTAACGGCTTGTTGGATATCTTCGTATAAATTGAGGTAGCGACGTAGAAATCGGGGTTTGAACTCGTGAGTCAAGCCGAGCATATCGTGTGTGACCAAAACCTGTCCGTCGCAATCGCCGCCAGCACCGATACCGATTGTGGGAATATAGAGCGATTCGCTGACTTTTTTGGCTAGAGATGCGGGTATTTTTTCCATAACGAGTGCGAAGCAACCGATTTCTTGTAGTAATAATGCGTCTTGCAATAGCTTTTCAGCCTCTTCTTCTTCTTTTGCTCGCACGGTATAGGTTCCGAATTTATAAATAGATTGCGGTGTTAGCCCCAAATGCCCCATAACGGGCACACCTGCCGATAAAATACGCTGCACGCTTTCCTTTATTTCTGAACCGCCTTCCATCTTTACAGCGTGTCCGCCCGATTCTTTCATGATGCGAATCGTGCTTTCTAAGGCGGTACGCGAGTTGCCTTGATACGAGCCGAAGGGCAAATCGACGACAACTAAGGCGCGATTTACGGCGCGAACTACTGATTGTGCATGATAAATCATTTGGTCTAAGGTAATTGGCAGTGTGGTTTCGTGTCCTGCCATCACGTTAGATGCGCTATCACCAACAAGCAATACATCGATACCCGCTGCATCTAGCACTTTCGCCATCGTGTAATCGTAGGCGGTAAGCATCGATATTTTTTCACCGCGCTCTTTCATATTTTGAAGAACGTGTGTTGTTACTTTTTTGACTTCTTTGTGTACCGACATAGTTAAATATTACTTATAAATATTACTTATTTTTATGGTTTCTTTTTTACAAAAAATGGAGCCAATCCAGAGGCCTACAAAGGTAAATATTCCGTTAATCAATAGATTTTCTAAACCAATTTTATAGGTTCCGAAAAGGTTAGGAGCCAGATAATTATTCAAATAATAGCAAAAAGCGGGTGCTGCAATGCAAATAACGGGCGTTAAGCTATCGAAAACCTTTCTTTTTGTAAAAATACCGTATAAAAACAAGCCTAATAATGGCCCATAGGTATAGGTGGCAATATCTAATAAAATATCGATGATTGATTTATTATTCAAAAATTTGAAAAAGATAACGCACAAGAAAAACAAAAAAGCAAAGCTCAAATGGACTATTTGTCGGATTTTGGACTTCTCCGCTTCGTTCCTATTTTTCTCTTTCTCATTAATACCCAAAATATCGATGCAAAAAGAAGAGGTAAGCGCAGTAATTGCCCCGTCAGCACTCGGAAACAGGGCAGAAATTAGCCCAATGACAAAAACAATTCCGACGAAAGGCGGCAAATGTTTCAGCGCGATAGTTGGAAATAAATTGTCGCCCGTCGCATCTATTTGCCCAATCATAAAACGAGTAATGTCTTTGCCATTTTCTGTAAAAACGGTAGCAACACCGCCCAATCTTTCGGCATATAAATATAAAGCACCGCCCAAAAGTAAGAAAAGAAGGTTTACAAGTACCATAATCGTGCTGAAAACAAGCATATTTTTTTGTGCGCCACCAAGGGTTTTTACGCTAATATTTTTTTGCATCATCTCTTGGTCAAGCCCTGTCATGGTTATCGTTATAAAAATACCGCCTACAATTTGTTTTAAAAAGAAGTTTTTAGCATTTATATCCATAACGGCCATTTCTGTATAGCCTTTTTCGGTAAGTTTTCCAAGGAGTTGGGGTAAAGAAAAGCCTAATTCGCTCATACAATAAACCAAGCAAACAACTAAGCCTAATAACATAAATGTTGTTTGCAGCGTATCCGTCCAAACTATCGATTTCACGCCGCCTTTTAAGGTGTAAAGTAAAATCATTCCTAAAATACAAAGTGTGGAAACATAGAAGTTGATGCCTAATGGCTGCATGACAAAAATTTGCAACACATTGATTACCAAATACAAACGCAAGGTTGCACCCATTGTACGCGAGATGATGAAAAACGCTGCCCCCGTGCGATAGCTCACTTC
>JBEEMU010000568.1:0-2542 GCA_041192485.1 Bacteroidota bacterium
ACTGGGCAAGCCCGATTTCTTGTAAACGCGCATTTTTTACACTCAAATCGAGCGGCAAAACGACTTTTTCGGCAAGCGGTTTACCGAGTATCGGCGCGAAATTTTGACCGTTTTCGGTCAGCCGTTGTAAGAGAAGGGTGTGCGGCATGATTTTTTATACATTACTACTTCTTGAAAACTGTGGATATATTTATAAATCTTTCATACTTAGCTGAATGCGCTTTCGCTCTCGGTCTACGTCTAATACGCGCACTTCAACGTGTTGATGCAATTTCAAGACGGTTGAGGGGTCGGTGATATAACGGTTCGTGATTTGCGAAACGTGAACTAAGCCGTTTTCTTTGATACCTATATCCACAAATGCGCCGAACGCAGCGATATTCGTGACAATTCCCGTTACAATCATGCCAATTCGCACATCGTCAATCGTGCGGATAGTTTCGTCAAACGAGAACGATTTTGCATGGCCACGCGGGTCTAAACCGGGTTTTGCTAATTCCTTCACAATATCGGTTAGGGTTGGCAAACCAACGTCTTTTGTGACGTATTTTTGCAGATTTAAGGCTTGTCGCAACGGCTCGTTTTTAATCAAATCGTCTATTTTGCAGCCTGCCTCTTTGGCTATTGTTTCCACGAGTGCATAGCGTTCGGGGTGAACCGCGGTGTTGTCTAAGGGGTTTTTACCGTCGCGGACGCGCAAAAAACCTGCGCATTGCTCAAACGCTTTTTCGCCCATACGCGGCACTTTTTTCAGCTGTTGTTTGGTCGTAAACGCGCCATTTTCGGCGCGATACTGCACGATGTTTTGCGCTAATTTTTCGCCTAAGCCCGAAATATAGGTCAAAAGGTGTTTTGACGCTGTGTTAATGTCCACACCGACCGAGTTTACGGCACTTTCTACCACAAAATCGAGGTTGTTTTTTAGTTTCTTTTGGTCCACATCGTGTTGATATTGGCCTACACCGATGCTTTTCGGGTCTATTTTCACCAATTCGGCTAAGGGGTCCATCAAGCGGCGGCCGATACTGATAGAGCCGCGCACGGTGATGTCGTAATCGGGAAACTCTTCGCGAGCGACTTCCGATGCCGAATAAATAGACGCGCCCGCTTCACTGACCATAAATATAGCTTCGCCTTTGCCCGAAAGCGGCGTATTTTTAATGACTAACCGCGCTAAGGCTTCGGTTTCGCGGCTCGCCGTTCCATTGCCAATCGCAATCGCTTCTACTTGGAATTTTCGAATTAGATCGCCCAAAATGGCAATGGCATTCTGTTCTTGGTGCAAATAAATGGTCGTGTTTGCCACAATATCGCCTTGTGCATCGAGAACAACGGTTTTGCAACCCGTTCGGTAGCCAGGGTCTAAGGCTAAGATGCGTTTTTGTCCGAGAGGTGCGGCAAGGAGTAGCTGTCGCAAATTTTCGGCAAAAACGCGGATAGCCTCGGTATCGGCGCGGTCTTTCGCAATATTGCGATATTCGGTTTCGATAGAGGGAGCCAAAAGCCGTTTGTAGCTGTCTTGCACGGCTTCGCGCACTTTTTGGGCTGCTTCATTGCTTTGCTGCACAAATTGCTGCTCCAATTTTGGCAACACGTCGTCGTCGGGAGGTGAAACGCTTACGCGCAAAATAGACTCTTCCTCTGCCCGAAAAATGGCCAAAATGCGGTGCGAAGGGCATTTATGCAGCGGCTCTGAAAAGTCGAAATAATCTTTATATTTCGCACCATCGTCGTCTTTTCCGCGAGCTACTTTGCTTGTTACGGTCGCAAACCGCTCAAACTGATAGCGTATCATGGTTCGCGCATCGATGCTTTCGCTCACAAATTCGGCGATAATATCTTGCGCACCCAAAATAGCTTCGGCAATTGTTTTGACATCATCGGTCAAAAACTTCTTCGCTTGCGCCTCCACACTACCGTTTTGTTGCATTTGCAGCCAAAGAGCCAGCGGTTCCAGCCCTTTTGCGCGAGCCTTCGAAGCGCGAGTTTGTCGGCTGCGTTTATAGGGCAAATACAAATCTTCCAAGACGTTTAACTCTTGCGCGGCTTGAATACTTTTACGCAATTCGTCGGTCAATTTGCCTTGCTCTTCAATGCTTTTGATGATGCTCTCGCGGCGTTTTTCTATTTCTTCTAATTTGTCTAAACGATTTTTTATATCGCCAATTTGAACTTCGTCAAGGCTTCCTGTAAGCTCTTTGCGGTAACGCGCAATAAATGGAATGGTCGCTCCCTCGCTAAATAAGTTTAGCACACTTTCTACCTGCTGAACCCGCAGATTTAGCTCGGCGGCAATACGATTGTTAAATAACATACTTCTTTTTGAAAAACTTAATTAAAAATTTGTAACCGTTTAGGTGGTTTGTGGTTTTAAACGCGGAGCGGTTTTTAAACGCAGAGTTTTCGCTATATGCGGCATAGCAATATGCGGTAAGGTGCCGTAGCACCGTAGTATTAAAACTGTCTAAGTTGTCCTTCACACGCTCCTAAGTAGTAGTATATAAATAATTGTCCACTTAAACCCTGTAAAATAGGGCGTTTT
>JBEEMU010000569.1:0-6718 GCA_041192485.1 Bacteroidota bacterium
AAACAGACGCGGAACGGAAAACACTGTCACTACCGTATCAACCGTTTATAAAGCAGCTCAAAACAGCGTTTAAACGCATCGAAATCACGAGTTTTAAAAACGAAACGTGCTATATACCGTAATTTTTACAAAATTTATAAACTTTAAAAGACAATGTTAAAAAACTAAAAAATGCCGTATAGTCAATATAATACCTTGCAAAGTATTCGTCAAAAATTAGGGCTACAAACACAATTTTGTGCGCTGTTTCCAAAATTGGCAGACGCGCCGCCAAGCGATTGGCTTTTGCAAACAATTGAGCGAAATACCAGCAATAGAACGGCCTATTTTAACGAAAAACCGCGCTCGGAAGGCATCGTGTTTCCGATACTTTCCAAATTATTATTTGAATAATTTGCCGCAATTACTGGGCGTTATGACGCATATTATCGCAAATTTCGAGAAGCGAGGCTAAAATATAAAAATTAAATGCCATCTATTTCTGAAATTAGAGGCAGATTTGAATAGTTATACACAACAATATTTTTCATACATAATTTTAAAAAAAATGTTACCTGTACCAATCGAACATTATTTGTTTTTGAGCGCGGCTTTATTCAGCATCGGCGCGACAGGCGTGTTATTACGCCGCAATATCATCGTTTTATTTATGTGTATCGAGATGATGCTAAACGCCGTAAATCTGCTTTTGGTCGCCTTTTCCACCTATCACGCCGATGCTTCTGCGCAAGTGTTTGTGTTCTTTATCATGTTGGTAGCGGCGGCCGAAGCTACCGTCGGTCTGGCAATATTAGTGATGCTCTACCGCAATTCGCCGACCGTCGATGTGGATATTTGGAATCGTTTGCGTAACTAAGGAACGTGTAAATGCAACGAATTATTGGCGAATACACCGTGAATTTTAGCTCGAACGAGCTGCAAAATGCGTGGAGCGGAGCGGTGAAATTAACGGAAAACTTAAATTTAAAACATTGAACACAATAAAAAAAACAATTACAATAGCCTGTATTTCTGCCTTTTTGATGGCAAGCAGCCAGGCGCAACCCGAAAGAGGAGCGCGAACATTAGGCGGACTATTAAAAATAGAAAACACAGAAACCGATGTTAATAGCAATAGCAAAGATGCGTTCTCAGCCGAACTTTCGCCGACTTACAGCGTTTTTATTGCCGAAAAATTAGCGATTGGTGGGCGTTTGGGCTACGGATATTCCCGCAATTACACCACATCGAGTACGAAAGCCGTAACATCGCAAACTCATGCCGTTCCGATTAGCTTATTTGTACAATATTACCATTGGCTTTCGCCGCAGGTTGCGCTAACAGTGCGAGGGGGCGTGAATTACCGACTCGGTTTTATCGGCGATAAAACCTATACTATCGCTTCGCAACAAGACACTATCGTGCGCTCAACGAGTCGAAGTACGCGGCTTTTTGCAAGCCCAAGCGTATTGTGGATGCCCGATAAACATTGGGGCGTAGAACTCAATGCCGTAGGTTTAGAGTATGGAAACGATGCCCGTTTAGACAAAGACGGAACTGCTTATAGCACCACAAATGCTTTCCGCCTCAACCTCTCTTCGGCGGTTGGCTTGGGGCTTTATTATTATTTTTAATCAGTTTATATGAATCAACTGCACCTAACACCTATCGTTAAAAACCTAATTATCATCAATGTCTTGGTGTTCATTGCAAGCCAAGTACTCTCTTCGGTCGATTGGGTTATTTTTACACTATCGTTCCCTACAACCGCAGATTTTCGCCCATTTCAGTTCATCACCAGCCTTTTCATGCACGCCGATATTATGCATATTTTTATGAATATGTTTGGTTTAGCCGTGTTTGGCCCTCTGCTTGAAATGGTGTGGCAAGGTCGTCGTTTTTTTGTATATTACCTCATTTGCGGCATTGGTGCCAACCTACTTTACACCTTGTGGGCTTGGTTTCTGTGGGCGAAAATGGGCAACACAGAGCCTCACTATCACCTACTTGGCGCGTCGGCGGCGTTGTATGGCGTGCTGCTCGGCGGCGCAATGGTCTTTCCAAATATGGAGATACGCATGCTGTTCTTTCCGACGCCTATTAAAGCCCGCTACATGGTTTTCATCTGGATAGGCATTGAATTAGCAAGCGGAATAGGACATGTTGCAGGCGACAATACCGCTCACATAGCCCATTTATGCGGTATGCTTGTAGGCTTTTTGGTCTTGCAATACTGGCGTTTTTTTGGCACTACTTTGTAAAAAATAAGTTATTTTTTCATAAAAAATCATTTATATTATAAAAAATCATTATCTTTGTGTTTTCAAATCAACCAAATAACATCATGAAATTATTACTAAGCCTTACAATCATAGGGATAAGCTTTATTGCCAATGCCCAAAACAATCCGCCGTCCAAAGTTACGGTAATAAAGCGCACAACTGACGCTTCAGGAAAGACGCAGGAAACGCGAGAAGTGAAGACGGGACAAGAAGCCGCTAATTTTTCTACCACGCACCCCGAAATAAACGCTGTAACAAATACCGAAATGCACACGTCGCGTGTGACGATTATCCGCCGCACTATCGACCCCGTTAC
Source organism: Bacteroidota bacterium (assembly GCA_041192485.1). GTDB lineage: Bacteria > Bacteroidota > Bacteroidia > Chitinophagales > Saprospiraceae > JBEEMU01. Next base: position 2,578 of record JBEEMU010000569.1, read on the forward strand.
GGGCAAAAAACGAGAGGAACGCATTGTAAAAGAAGGCGCAGATGCTGAAAATTTTGACTGGCGCGAGGCTGGCTATAATCCTATTGAAAAAACAGGCATGGCCGAAGTGCCAAAAACTACTCCAAAAACAGAGCCTAAGTCTGCAGCTACTAAATCAAACGATTTAAATAGCGAAGATATTAGCATTGAAATAGACAATACAACCGATGCGCAAAACAGAGCGTATTTGGGCGTTTCGTCGTCAGAAATGCCGTCAAACAAAGGCGTTGTCGTTGATTTTGTTCTGAAAGGCTCACCCGCAGGCTTGGCAGGGCTAACGGAATGGGACATCATAACAGCAGTAAACGGCATATCGGTGCATAATTCCATCGAATTGCAAAAAACATTAGAGCCTTTTGAGCCTAATGATAAAATAAAAATTGACTATTTGCGCAATAGCGAACAGAAAAGCGTGATAGTAACCCTTGCCGATTCGGGGAATATGGAAAACCCATCAGCTGAAAAGACTGCTGAAAAACCAGCACCTACCGCACCGCTTAAAAAAGAAACTCCTGCGGCAAAGCCAGTTGCTGGTAATAATTCTGGTAATAATTCTGGTAATAATTCTGGTAATAATTACAGCGCACCTTTGATGGGAACGATGAAGGACGTGCCGCTCAAAAATTTCCGTATTTACCCAAATCCTTCTGGCTCGGGTTTATTCACCATACAATTCAAAACGGTTGCAACCGATTATATTTTGCTTAAAGTATTAGATATAAACGGGAGGAGTGAAGTTTTCACGCGCCAAATTAACGGTATTGCCAGCGATTACACTTACCAAGTAGATTTACAGCATAAAGATATGGGCGATTACACGCTCGTTCTTATTCACAATACCGTCGAATACCGCGAAATATTGCATTACCAACGTTAGGAATAGTAATGTTAGGCATTATCAGCGTGTTTTAGCGTTAGCCAACAGGCAGATAATTACAAAAAATAGTTATAAAAACATCAAAAGCCTTAAAAACGGGTTTTTGATGTTTTTTTTATAAAAAATAGACTATTCTTATTATAATAGTTTATTTTGGCATAGTATTTGCACTATACTAATCATCAATCAATCAATTAAAAATCACAATTCAATTTTACCATTATGAAAGCAATTTTCACTATCATCATCGCAATTTTCGCTTTAACAACTGTAAATGCACAGTCGGCTGTTCACACAACCGTTTCTACAACATTGGCTAACGACAACGTGACCGTTGTAAGTGCTACTACTTTTGCGAAAAAAGCGTCGGCAAATAGTGTTTTGTTTTCAGCTAATCAACATGCAACGGCACAACGTTTGGTTATAACAAATGTTGCAACTGACGAAGTTTTGACGAGCAACACAATGGAAGTTTCTACTGAATTTTCGGTAGAAAAATTGCAAAATTTAGAATTGTCTTCGGCAACTATCGCTACCGAGCGCGTTGCCTTGGAAATTGAAGATTAAGATTAACATTAAAAAAGGTTTGATTAATGGTGAATAAAATGAAACGCGGCGCAACTCTCTCCGAGAGTTTGCGCCGCATTTTTTGTTGTAATATTTCGGGTGATGAATACCTGTGTTTATTTAGCCTAAACCCTTAATAAGTAGTAGAGTATAAATAATCGTTATTTTAAACTCCTGTAAAATACAGCGTTTTGAGGTATTTATAGTAGCGTTTATTTTGCCGCAAGTGCTTAATTTCTCTACCGTTCAAAAGTTAATCGCTCGCCCATTTTATCCATAAAAAAACAGCCCTTATCATAGGCCAAATGGCCGCTTACAAACGTTTTTTGCACTATTCCGCGCTGCATTTTGCCCATAAAGGGCGACCAACCGCAGTGGTAATAAACATTTTTATCGGAAACGACCTGTGTGGCATCTAAGTCTAAGAGTGAAAAATCTGCCCAGTAGTTTTCGCGCAAAAAACCGCGTTTCTCTATTTGGAAACATTCTGCGGGCGCGTGGCACATCTTTTCGACGATTTTTTCTAATGAAATTTTATTTTCATAAAAAAAAGAAAGCATCATCGGTAAAGCATGCTGCACGAGCGGAACGCCTGACGGCGTATTAAAATAGCCGTCGGCTGCGTGTTTTTCGGCCCAAGTATGCGGGGCATGGTCGGTAGCGATGATGTCGAGGCGGTTGTCGAGCAAGGCAGACAATAGAGCGGCTTGATGCTCACGGCTTTTAATGGCGGGGTTGCATTTTATCAAGCTGCCTTGTGTGGCATAGTCGTCGCTATTAAAGTATAAATGATGCACACACAGCTCGGCGGTAATCCGTTTTTGCGCAAGCGGAATGTCGTTTCGGAATAAATCTAACTCGTCTTTGGTAGAAATATGCAAAATATGCAAGCGGGTATTGTGTTTTTTCGCCAGCTCAACCGCCATACTCGACGACTTATAGCAAGCTTCAACCGACCTTATTTCGGGGTGTTGCGCCCAGTCTAATTGCGCCCCGTAGCGGTTTTTATATGCTAATTCGTTTCGGCGCACCGTGTCTTCATCTTCGCAATGCGTGGCTATCAAAAGTTTACATTCCTTGAATAATCGCTCCAAGGTAACGGGATTGTCCACCAGCATATTGCCCGTGCTGCTGCCCATAAACACCTTTATTCCGCAGACATTCTGTGGATTTGTTTTCAGTACTTCGTCTAAATTATCGTTAGACGCGCCCATAAAAAACGAGTAATTCGACAAGGAGGTACGCGCTGCAAGGGCGTATTTTTCCGCTAAAAGGGTTTGTGTTAGGGTAGGCGGCTTCACGTTCGGCATCTCCATATAAGAGGTTACACCGCCTGCAACGGCTGCACGGGCTTCGGAGGCAATTGTGGCTTTATGCGTCAAGCCGGGTTCTCTGAAATGCACTTGGTCGTCGATGATGCCTGGTAGTAAATACAAGCCATCGGCTTCTATTTTTCGGTCGTAATTCGTGCGAATATGGTGGTCGATGCCTATTATTTTGCCATTTTCGGTGAGCAAATCGGCACGTTCAATAGTTCCTTCATTGACAATAAAGGCGTTTTTTAGTAAAAATTTCATAAAGAAAGTCGGATATCTACGGTAAAGGAACGAAAATACTCGGTTTTATTCTCGCGCAATTTCAAAGGTCAAAGGTAGGGCTTTTTTTTAAAAAATATATTTTTTTCTCTCGCTTCCTTTATTTAAGTGCCTGCGGCAAAATAAACGCTATTATAAACACCTCAAAACCTTGTGTTTTACAGGGGTTTAAAATAGTGCTTATTTATACTCTACTACTTATTTATTTTCAAACAAACTAATTTCTTTATCGTATCTTTGCGGACATTATTTTTCAACCATTTTTTTAAACTCTAACGAGAATGACCATTGAGCAACTAACGAGTTTGCGCGACCGACTGGCATTGATAAGGAGGTATCTTTGACATCGATACTCGACTAATTGCCCTTGAAGACAAGGAGCAGCTCACGCTTTCGCCCGAATTTTGGGCTGATGCCGAACGCGCCGAACGGGTGATGCGCGATATTCGCCTTCATAAAGGTGCCATCACAACCTATAAAATTGCCGCTTCGGAACTTGACGACCTCGATATTCTCTATGAATTTAACCGAGAGGGCGAGGCTACAGCCGAAGAGGTAGATGCGCAGTATGTAAATGCGGGAATTGCCATCGATGACCTCGAACTGAAATCGACGCTCGCCGACCCCGAGGACAACCTCAACGCGATAGTGGAAATAAACAGCGGCGCAGGCGGCACCGAAGCCTGCGACTGGGCTGATATGATTTATAGAATGTATGTGCTTTGGGGCGAAAAAGCAGGCTATAAAGTGCGCGAACTCAATTACTTGCCCGACGACGTGGCGGGAATTAGAAGCGCAACCCTCGAAATCAGCGGCGATTTGGCGTATGGTATGCTAAAGGGCGAAAACGGCGTGCATCGCTTGGTGCGCATCAGCCCGTTTAATGCACAAGGCAAACGGCAAACCTCTTTCGCTTCGGTCTATGTTTACCCGCTCGTAGATGATTCTATTGAAATTGCGATAAATCCAGCCGATTTGGAAACCGACACCTTCCGCGCTTCGGGTGCGGGTGGGCAGCACGTTAATAAAACCGAATCGGCTATCCGAATCCGACATTTGCCGA
>JBEEMU010000570.1:0-9075 GCA_041192485.1 Bacteroidota bacterium
ATACACTAATAGGCAACACCATTCATAGTAATTCGGCACAGAGTGGTGGCGGTTTTTATACCGCATCTCGTTTTGTGGGTGGAACTATGATGAGTTGCGGCAGCAATATACTAACCAATAATGTAATATATAACAATTTAGCAAACAATGCTATTAACGACCATGGTGGCGGCGGACTTAACCTCGTTTCAGGAACGAATACCCTAACCAATAATACGCTATATAACAATTCATCAGATGGTAATGGTGGAGGTATCATCTGTTCCACGTCAACGACCCTGACCAATAACATTTTTTGGCAAAACAAACAAGGCGGCAGCGATGCCGTAGCAGGTGCGGATATTGCAAACCCATATGGAACTCCTACCGTTACCTACTGCCTCACGCAAAAAAACAGCATTTATAGCACAGGTACGGGCATTATCAACAACCAGGACCCACTTTTTGTAAGTACCAATAGTACTACTACTGACTTAAAACTACAATGTGGCAGCCCTGCGATGGACGCAGGTACGGGCATAGGCGCGCCCACAACTGATATGCTCGGCGTAGCTACGATGGCAGATAAAGACATGGGCGCGTATGAATCTACTTGCGATATTTACGCTGCCCCTAATCCTGTCGCTACTTGCAAAACTATCATACGAAATAATGTAAGCGGTAATCAATGGTATCATTTTGCCGATGCCAACGGTATTGTGTGCAGTATCAACCCGAATGGCGCTGACCTCGGCACGGTTACGGTTGTTGCCAACATAATTAGTCCAACTACTCCCTACTTGCGAAGAAGTGTTAGTGCGACCTCCTCGAACTACCCTAATTCGGCTCTTATCTCGAATAATAGTGGCAATCCATTAGATTATACTATGCGTATTTACTACCTCGATACTGAACTCGCTGATTTTAATGCACTCACAAGCAGTAATTCCACTTATGCTAGTTTAAGAATAGATTGGCAAACAGGGGGCGGAGACCCTTGCAATTACAGTAATTATACACTTGCAGCCATAGGCAATGGTACAATACCGCCTATTAATGTAACCGAGGGGGAGTTTGGTAGGAACAACCTCGGCTTTTACTTAGGCTTCAACCTCAACCATTTTACTATTTTTACTGCTACGACCAACAATATTGTCTTGCCCGTCAAACTGCTCTCTTTCTCTGGACACGCCGACGGCGATACCGACCGCCTCGAGTGGGCAACAGCTACCGAAAGCAATAATAAGGGCTTTGAGGTATTGTATAGTGGAAACGGTATTGACTTCAAAACACTTGGCTTTGTAGATGGCGCAGGCGATAGCAACAGCGAGCAGCATTATACCTTTATGCACCAACTCGCTGCTTTAGAAGAGGCAACAGCAGAAGGTGGGGGCTATTATAAACTAAAACAAGTCGATACTGACCGTAATTTTGAGTATTCAAACACCATTTTTATCAGCCGTCCTCATCATCTGGGGCTTCGTGTTTTTCCTAATCCGACAAAAGATGTGGTCAATATTATAAGCACCGACAAGTCCCAAACAACCGCACTCTACGATATAACGGGCTTACTTATTTACCGCTTTGATACCATACCTGATAGTATAGATATACGCACACTCGCAGCAGGCACCTATATTTTGCGCATAGGTAGCAACGTGCGTAGAATAGTAAAAGAGTAAGGGCATTTACGAACGAGTCAAGCTTAACTCGGATAGGTTTTAAGGCACAGCAGCACACTATAGTATTTGCAGCATCGAATATATGATGAGCTTTCCTATATGCTATTTTCTACAAATACGACGGCGCACTGCACCTTCTCGGTAGGCTTATTTATCCGACAGTATTCACTTGATTAACTGCTAAATAAAAAGCGTCACCCTTACGCTTTCGGGTAAGGGTGACGCTTTTTACTCTCTGTATTTTTTTAAAAAACGGCTACTTCTTTTTATCGCGTTGCATCGGGTTTTCTACCGATTGTTTGGCTTTATAAATTTGCAGACGGGAAGGCTGCGGCTTTTCTGGGTAAAAATTATTGCTCATGTCAATATCCGCTGTTTCCGAGAAAGGGTCGAGCGTCACTTGTTTCAGGCTTTTTGGCGAAACGAATATTTTGCTCACTTTATCGGCATTATAACGCCAAATTTCGGCGGGAATTCGGTATAAATCGGTGCTTCCGTCAGTGTATTCAAACTCTACGATTACGGGCATAGGCAATCCGCCGATATTTTTGAACGTCAATTCGTAGTAATTATCGCCTTTATCCAAGAGTTTTTTCTCTTCTTCGGGCAGCTTTTTCAAAAAATCTTCATAGTCGTTTTTATCTAAGGACGAAACATTAAATGGGTTATACGTTGCATAAAAATCTTGTGCCAAGCTATCTTTATCTACAGCTGTCGGCACTTTTTCGGCATCGTCGCGTTTTTGGCGGATATAGTTTTTCAACTGGTCTTTTTTCTCTTTTTCTGCCAAAGGCTTCTCTATTTCTGGGTTTTGTGTGTCCAAACGATACCATTTCACGCCGTCCAAAGCAATATCGCAAGGCTCAACGGTGTAGAACCAGCCGCGCCAAAACCAATCTAAATCGACGGCACTAGCATCTTCCATCGTGCGAAAAAAGTCGGAAGGCGTAGGGTTTTTAAATTTCCAGCGAACGGCGTATTCTTTGAATGATTTATCAAAAAGTTCGCGCCCCATGATAGTTTCGCGCAAAATATTCAAACCTGTTGCGGGCTTGCCATAGCCGTTGTTGCCAAACTGTAAAAGGCTTTCCGAATTTGACATAATCGGAACTTGCGATGCTTTATCGGAGCGCATATAATCGGTAATGAATTGCGGTGGTCCGCGCCGCGTCGGAAACTTACTGTCCCATTCGCGCTCGGTCAAATATTGCACGAACGTGTTTAAGCCTTCGTCCATCCACGTCCATTGTCGTTCATCTGAATTGATAATCATCGGAAAAAAGTTATGCCCAACTTCGTGAATAATCACGCCAATCATGCCATTTTTCATGCCTTCGCTATACGTTCCGTCTTTCTCGCAGCGGCCAAAATTAAAGCACATCATCGGGTATTCCATGCCAATATCTTTGCCGTTCACGCTATACGCCGAAGGATACGGATAATCAAAGGTGTATTTGGAATAAGTGCGCAAGGTGTGAGCTACTGCACGAGTAGAAAACTGCCCCCAAAGCGGGTTGCCCTCTTTCGGATACAGCGATTGCGCCATCGCCGTATTTGTTTCAAATTTCACGGCCATTGCGTCCCATATAAATTTGCGACTCGATGAAAATGCCACATCGCGTACATTATCAGCATGCCATTTCCACGTTTTCGTGGTCGTAGCATGACCTTTTTCGGCGGCTTCGGCTTCGGTTTGCGTCACAATCACAATCGGTTTATCTGTTGTATTCTTCGCTAATTCCCAGCGTTTTTGCTGTTCGGGCGTAAGCACTTCGCTTAAGTTTGTCTGCACACCCGTTGCTCCTACCACATGATCGGCAGGCACGGTGATAGTTAAATCAAAATTGCCAAAATCGAGCGTAAACTCGCCTGCACCCAGAAACTGCTTATTTTGCCAACCTTGCACATCGGAATATTTGCACAGACGCGGAAAAAACTGCGCCATCGTGTAAAGATAATTTTTATCTTCTTCAAAATATTCGTAGCCGCTACGTCCGCCCAATTTTATACGGTCGTTGATATTATACCACCATTTTATTTTGAAAGAGTACGATTTTCCTGCCGCCAACGGTTCGGGCAAATCGATGCGCATCATGGTTTTATTGATGGTAAAAGCGAGGTCTTTGCCGCCATTATCTTTTACAAAATCAATTTTATAGCCGCCGTCAAAATCGCGGTACAAACCTTTGAGTTGCTGAAAGGTCGTTTTATCGCTGATAGAACCCGTGCGCGTCATCAGCGCGTCCGATTTGCTTTCGGAAGCATTTTGGTCTAATTGCAACCAGAAGTAACTTAAAACGTCGGGCGAATTATTAAAATAAATCACCGTTTCTTCGCCATATAAACGCTGTTTATCGTCATCGAGCGTTACGGCGATATTATAATCGGCGCGTTGTTGCCAGTACTGATGTCCAGGTGCGCCGCTCGCTGCGCGATAGCTGTTCGGTGTCGGAAATTCTTGGTCTAATTGACGGAATTTTTCTTCCGCTGTTTTATAGTTATTGCTTTGCGCAAATACCGTCAGAGGCAGTAAAAACAGGGCGAAGATTGTTGAAAATTGTAATTTTTTCATTATTTTTGAGATATAAGTAGTAGTGTATAAATAATTACGCTTTTGAAGCCCTGTAAAATAAGGTGTTCTGAGGTAATTATCACGGTGTGTATTTGGCCGAAGGCACTTAATTGATGGTTTATAACTTTTTATCACGCAAAAATAAGGCGTATTTTTATTAATTTTTGTAATAAAAAAAGTAGGAATAATGGCTTGGAGATGTGACGAAGATAGGCTATGATTTAAACGAAGTTTAAACACCTTTTTCGTTCTCTTTTTGCCCCCTCTTTTAACCCTCCGCTCTGCGAAAGGCTGCAGTAACCGTGCGAAAGGCTGCGTTTAAAAATCCTCTCCGCGTTTCAACCCACAAACTACCTAAACAGTTACAAAAAAAACTACCTACATGTTAAAAAACTATCGTGTAAGCACGATATAATCTTTTAAAATAGTTTGTAAAAAGCGGCGCGAATCGCGGACAGTGTGCTGCTGAATATCTAAGGCGGTGCAAACGCGAACGGTCAATTCGGTTAAAGCCAGTTCGTGTGCATCATTGCGGTAGCGGTCGGCGCGGATAATCGCGTTTTTTATTAACACCATGTCTTGCTCGTTCATGCGGCGCACTTCGGCATATTGCGGCACATAATCGCTTAACGAGCTGATGTTCAAGATGTCGAAGAGCGAGAAGCGAAGCGATGAATTGAGCTTGATAACGCTCGTATTCGTTGCCAAATCGCCGAGTCGCTGACATTGCGTCGAGCTGCTGACTAATACGCCTGCAATTAAGCCCGACGAAAACCAGATATCGACTAAACGCATCGTCCAGCGCAGAAAATGGTCGGAAGTCGTTAGAGGTTTACCGTCTAATTTCACGACTTTGATGCGCAATGCCCGTTTGCCAATCGTTTGCCCGTCTAATAGCTGTTCGCTAGCGAATGTATAGAAGGTGGCAATCGGTATAATGACAAAATAGCTAAAATAAGACATACCTGCGCCGCTAAAACACACCGAATAGCCGATAGTTAAGATAAAAATGCTGATATAAAGTATCACTATATCTAATACAAACGACAAAAGCCGCTCGCGAAGCCCAGCAAGTTCGTACTGAATAGTAACATTTTGGGTAGTGGTGATATCGACTGTTTTCATTGTAAAAGAGTGGTTTTATTTTTTAAATTATTTAAAAGCATATCGCAAGGTTAGCGAGGCTTGCAATAAATCAAGCCCATATTCCGACGGCTTCTTCGGGTTGTAGGCGTAGCCTGGCTTCCAGTCGAGTGCCAAATTGATAGGAAGCGTGGGAAATGTGTATTCATAGCCCACAATAATATCGCCACCGACACTGAAGTCGGGTGTTCTGTTCAACATCAGCGACAGTCCGCCGCCTACAAACCAGTTTGCGTCGCCACGCCAGTTAAAATCGCCGTGATATTCATACAAGGCTGTCAAGCCCCAGCCGCGTGGCTGCTGAATACCCAAAATGGCTTCAACGGCATGAGCGTCGGCGAAAAAATACTTTCCGCTAATCGCCAGCGGATTTCCTGCTCGCAGACCAACAGCATAAGCATAATCGCCCTGCCCAAACGCATTTTTACTAAAAAAAAGCCCTAAAAACAGGCTAAATAAGAGGAGTAATTGTTTATATCGGTGCATTTTTTTCCTTAAATAGTAGAAAAGTGAGTGTATCTATTTTGGTCTGCGCTTTAAAACGCAAACTACAAACTTAATAATTGAATTGAAGATTTCTGAAAACGCGCTACCTTGCTTTAAAAAACTTATGCAAGGCTCCCACATATCCTTCGGCTGTGTCCATTGTGATTTGGTCAGCACCGCATTTCATAAACGTATTTTTAAAATAAGTATAAGTATCGGCGTAAAATTGCGCATAATTTTGTCGAATTTGTCGGTTTGAGCTGTCTAACCAAAATTCTTGTTCCGTTTCTGCATCTCTGACTCGAATCAGCCCTGCGTCGGGCAGCTCGCGCTCCAATTTATCCGATAAATTTATACCAATCACGTCGTGCCGTCGGGCAGCAATTCGGAGCGCATCGTCGTAGTTTTTACTTGAAAAATCGGATAAAACAAAGACGATTGCTCGTTTTTTGCACACATTATTCAAATATTGCAAGGCTTTTGCAATATCCGTGCCTTTTTTTTCGGGTTTAAACTCCAATAAGTCGCGAATAATGAGTAAAATATGTTTTTTTCCTTTTTTCGGAGGTATAAATTTCTCTATTTTGTCTGAAAAGAAGATAACGCCCACTTTATCGTTATTATTAATAGCCGAAAAAGCTAAAACTGCGCAAATTTCTGTTAAAATATTGCTTTTCAGCTGTGCTACGCTTCCAAAAAATGAAGAACCCGACACATCTATTAGCAGCATCGTCGTTAATTCGCGCTCTTCTTCAAACACTTTTACATGGGTTTCGCCTGCTCGTGCCGTCACATTCCAGTCAATATTGCGCACATCGTCGCCATATTGATAGCCGCGCACTTCGCTAAACGACATACCGCGCCCTTTGAACGTACTGTGATAGTCGCCCGAAAATAAATGCTGGCTCAATCCGCGCGTTTTTATCTCAATTTTGCGGACTTTTTTGAGCAGCTCGGAGGTTTCTACAATATTTACAGCATCGGAAGTTTCCGCAGTTTGCGTGTTCGTAAACGATGCGTTTGTAGAAAACGATGCCTTCGCAAACAACCCGTTCGGTTGCGAGTTAGTAGCCCTCACCTCCGCAACTTGCGTGTTGCTACCATTTGTTGTTTCTTCCTTCCTATTTCCAAAAAAAGTACGCAATAGGCTTTTTATTTTTAAAAAAAACCAGTACCACTTTTTAAGTCGTGTATAAGCGGCAAAAACAATCAATAAAATAGCTAATATGAGTCCGATTATCCACATAAGTCCAATTTTTTATCCTAATTTATAAAAAAGATGATTTGCCTGCTTTTTTCAAATCTTCGGTAATTTGCTTGATTTCTTGTTCGCGATTTTTTGGGCAAATAAGCAAAACATCGTCTTCATCAACCACGATAAAACCTTCTAGGCCCTTGATTATCACGAGTTTATTTTTAGGTGCGCGTATTAAATTATTGGTCGTATCGTATAAATGCGCATTGTCGCTTTGCACGGCATTGTCATGAGCGTCTTTTTCGGCTTCAACGTGCAGCGAGTTCCAAGTACCCAAATCCGACCAACCAAAGTCAGCAGGAACGGTGAATACATTTGGGGCTTTTTCCATCACCGCAAAGTCGATGGAAATACTGCGCGTTTTCGGATACCATTCGTCTATTGCCGCTTGTTCGGTTGGCGTGTTCAGTTGGTTTTCAATGGTATGAAATATCGCCGCAATATCGGGCGCGAGGGCTTCTAATTGCTGAATAAAATGGGAAGCCTGCCACACAAACATACCCGAATTCCAGACATATTCGCCCGAATTGACGAATTTTTGAGCAATTTCGGCAGTTGGTTTTTCTGTAAATTGCGTCACTTTATGTACGCCATTTTCAATTTCTTTTAGGTCAAAACGGATATAGCCGTAGCCTGTGTCGGGGCGCGACGGCGTTAAACCGAGCGTCATCAACGCATCGTTTTCAGCCGCAAATCGAATGGCTGCCGACACTCGCGCTACATACTCGGCAATATCTATCACCAAATGGTCGGAAGCCGCCACCAACATCACTGCCGCAGGGTTTTGCTTCCGCAATTTGTAGGCTGCATAAGCCAAGCAAGGTGCCGTATTGTTGCGCGAAGGCTCGCAAAGCACTTGCTCCTCTTTTAGGTTGGGCAACTGCTCTAATACCAAGCTTTTATACGCTTTATTGGTAACAATAAGTACATTTTCTTTCGGACACAATGCCAAATTGCGTTCGTAGGTCATTTGCAATAATGTTTTGCCAATGCCCAAAATATCCAAAAATTGTTTGGGGCGTGCCTCACGGCTGCCAGGCCAAAAGCGGCTTCCTACGCCGCCTGCCATAATGGCTACATAAGTATTTTTCATTTTTAATATTTAAGAAATCGTATTTTTACCTAATTTACGAACAATCCAGCGCACAACTAACGCGCAGGTGCAGGACGTTAGGATAAAAGTCGCCAAAAAAAATAACATATACAGCATGCTATATATTTTCAAGACCATTAAAAGCATCATTAAAAGCATATAAACCCAGGCAAGCGTTATGATTACTAAAATAAGGCCTGTAAGAAACGCGCCAAATTTTGTTTCGTAAACGCTGAAAAAACGCCAAATTGCACGCCCGACAACGCCCGTAGGCAACACGGCAAAAGCAGCAAGCATAGAGAGCCAACTTGCGCCCGTATAAAACAAGAGTTTGCGTGCGCCAAGGTTGTATAAAATATCAGTAAAATCTTTGGGGCTTCGTTTCCACATCAAATACTCAAAAAATAGGTGCATTTGTTGGAGCCATTCGCCTAAGCTTTGAAAAAAATGATGGCTCGGGCTTGCTAAAAAAACACAAAAAAACACGCCAAACACCAGGCTCGCCACGCCCGATAGCGAAAACAAAGCGCGTTGCCAAAAGGGGCGGCTTCGGTATTCGTAGGCGGCCGCAGGTGTCGGCTCCGATTCGCCTTCGGGCGGTATCATGCCTACGGGCGCAACATACGCACCCATCGGTATCCAGCCTACGCGCACCGTTGTGTTGTTTAGTTTATGGGTCGAACGCCCAAAATAAAAAACGCTAATTTCGTCTAAGCGAATACCCAACGCTTTTGCCAGCAAGCCATGCACCAATGCGTGTAATAAATTTGCGCCAACAAGCGTTAGGGCTATGTAAATGGCAGGTTCCGGATTGAAAGACATATAACTAAACAATTACCTTATAATAAAGAGTTTATGAAATTTG
>JBEEMU010000571.1:0-3601 GCA_041192485.1 Bacteroidota bacterium
GCGCGTGGAGATTTATGCGGCAGCTATTCAAAATATCACCAAAACCAGCGTTGATGAGCAGCGCGACTACTCGTTCGAAATCGGCATCGTGCAAAATAACGCCACAATACCGATGATTTGGACAGACTCGCTGTTTTCTTTTATCGATGCTCGCAACTTCGGCGAACAATTAGACACGTCTAAGGCTTTTTTGGTCGCAAAAGCCAACGAATTGAAAAAAGAAAGCCGCTGCATCGTTATTTCATCGCCGTTCGGCCCTTCGCAATACGTTTATTACGACCAATCGCAAATATTAAAATGGCTGCAATATGTTCCGTTTGGGCAGTTAGCCTTGGTTATTGCCTTCGTTTTATTTGGCTATTTGAGCTTTAGTGCCGCTCGAAAAGCCGAGCAAAACCAAATATGGATTGGATTGGCCAAAGAAACGGCGCACCAATTAGGCACTCCAATTTCGGGCATTCTGGGCTGGTTAGAGGTGTTGAAAATGTATGAGGAAACCACGCCCGAAATAGGCGGCGTAGTCGATGAAATAAAACTCGATGTTAATCGATTAGAATTGGTGGCCGACCGTTTTTCAAAAATCGGCGCAACACCGCATTTAGAACCCACGAATGTTTGGGAAAATGTGGAGCGCGGCATCATTTATTTCCGACAACGTGCGCCGCGAAAAGTCTTTTTTGAATGTGCCGATGCCGACGAAATGGAGCCGCTTATGGTAGCTATCAGCTCTTCCCTATTCGATTGGGTCATCGAAAACCTGCTAAAAAACGCTTTAGACGCTTTAGAAACCGGACAAGGACGCATTTTTGCCGACTGCTTTTGCGACCCCGACTGGGTGTATATCGACATCACCGATACAGGAAAAGGCATCCCCGTCAACAAGCATTTAACTATTTTCAACCCTGGTTTTACTACCAAAAAACGCGGCTGGGGACTCGGCTTATCGCTCGCTCGACGCATCGTGGAAGACTATCACAAAGGGAAAATATTTGTCAAACAATCGGAAGTCAATAAAGGAACCACCTTTCGAATTCAATTGCCGAAACTCAAAAGTTTACCCGAATAAGAGGTGCTTTTTGAATTTTTCAGGTTCTTAAATCAAAAAAACAGCGCACACAATTTTTTGTGGAGCTGTTTTTTTTTTATTTTTTCAATTAAAAAAGCCGCTCGATGCAACCATTTATATAAAAAAACCTTCTTAGTATTGTACGACACATTAAAATTTAATCAAATAGATAATAAATTTATTTTTAAGGAACCAAACGCTTTTATATGATAAATAAAAAAATACTACTTTTAAGCCTTTTCATTGGCTTTGCGTCGCTGCTGCTTGCGCAAAAAAGCGATGACGAAAAAGACATTCGAGTCATGCCGTTTAGCCAGTATGTCGACCTGCCTGCCCGCCCGTTGCCAAAAAAAGATAAATACCCCTATACACAACACTTTTTTACCTATACGCTTTGGGATAGTTTAGAAACTAAAATGACCCTGTATTCGCAAAAACAATGGGGCGATTATAGCTTTATTTGGCATACAGAAAACGGTATGTGCAAATTGGGCGACCAAGAATTTGGCCCGAATACCGACGAGTATAGCGAAGGAGCCTATTTATTTAGCAGCGATTCGGTTAGTTATTTCTATTCAAAAGGGTTAAAAGATTATTATCAACGCTTGCTGCATCAAACGAACGCCCCTACGCCGATGGCTTTGCCGACAGGCTTTTTCGAAAGTATCAAGCAATTTAACGAAAGTAAATATATCGGGCATTTAGACGTTATTCCGCCCGTAAAAATGTGGTGGCGACAATTAGGCGTTTTCGATACTGTACTCGTTTTTAATGGCAATATGGACAAAGACCCCGAACAAGAGCGAATCGTGGTCTTTCGCGCCCAAAAAATAGACAATAGAGGCTATCGAACTTACCGCTTATTGGTGTGTAACAAAGGAGCCGACAAACGCTGGTATGTGTATTCTGCGCTTGATGTCACCAATTTTATTACCATCGATTTTGATGCCGCACACCAAGCCTTTGTTGTTTCACGCGAGTTAGGGCGCGGCGGCACAGGGCAAAGTTATCAAGACGGGTGGCAGGATATTTATAAATGGGAACACGAAAAAATAGGAACTCCGCTGCCCGTTTACTCGGAACGCGACCACGATACTGACCAGGATTCGCCCTACTTTTTTGACCGCGACCGCCGCGCTTATTTCACCTGGATAGATGCGAATACCGTAGAAGTAACGGACAGCATTCACTTATATGGCAGCGTTTGGCGCGATGAGCAGATTGTGGACAAATCGACCTATACTTGGTCGGCCGAAGCCATGGAGTTTACTGCCACTGCTTCTACCGCCTGGGAGCGGCCGCCGTCGGCAAGCCGTTTAGACACGGTGCCTTTCCAACTTTATACTCGCTGGGATTCGATTCCGGTAACTGCGGTGCGAAAATGGAGTATCAACCCGCTTTTGCGGAAATATGAACTTGCTCGCAGCCTTGAAAATGAATGGTATATCGTAAATGGCAAGCAATACGATTATGAAAAAGGCGCGTGTTCAACCCTTTTATACAATCCGCCGCATCATTATAATGATATAACCAGCTCGTCGTGCGCTCTAAGTCAACAAGTAGCCGACTGGAATAGCAGCCTCAACGCGCCTGCGCCCATTCCCATTTCCGATGAGCTGCTTTATTATGTCAATATTTCTAAAAATCTGGATACTTTGATGGGTTTAAATCCGCTGAAATATTGGTATAATTTAATAGCCGACAGCGACCGACCCGAAATAGACCAAGTAAAACGCATGGAGGTTTGGCAAGGCAATTTAGATGAAGATGCCGATAAAGAAAGCGTTTGGTTTATTTCCGACGGCACTCATTTGAATAATATGATACTCATTGTAGATAAAATAAATGGCAAACATTATATCACTTCCTGTGTAAATACCGGCTGGTTTAACCGTATGCCTGTGCCGAGAGTTGATGCAAAAAGCAAATTGATTGTGGTCGTTTGCCCGAAAGGCCGATACGAGGATACCCAGTTTTACCGCTACTCGTCGGGCAAATTAAAAAAGGTATTAGCCTTAGAAAGTGGGGTGGAAATAGGCGGCTTGCGCCAAGAATTGCAAACGGCTTACTATATCAAAAACGAAAATAAATTGGAGGTTTATTATACTTATAATTTATTTTTTGAAAAAAACTACCCAGAAAACGAAGCCATGAAACTCGGTTTTTTAAATAATAAAGAAGCGCAAGTCACCTTTGAGTTCAATGGCAATGAGTTTGCACAAACGGCTGCCGAGCCTGCGCTGCCGCCAACCTCCAATCAAAAAAACAACAGCATCATGGGCGCATTTTTACACGCCTATCAAGCCGAATTGGAAGAAGTAAAACTACACGGAGAAGTATCGAAACGCGAGTTACTAAACTTGTATTTAGATGCCTATTTGCGCAAGTTTGCCGTAAAATAAAAGTAAAAGGTTAAGAACAATAGTTGGGAATGGTGTGCCGCAGCAAAACTGTGGTACACCATTTTTTTGCTGCGCCCAATAGGGTTAATTTCTTGACGGTTGAACTCCGTTATTCGAAGTGTTAGATAGAAAC
>JBEEMU010000572.1:0-13255 GCA_041192485.1 Bacteroidota bacterium
AATAGTCAAAACTATACCGACTATGAGGTAGTTGATTCAGAAATAGTTGACTAAGAGGCGTATTGGCTAAGTTGTAAATTGTATTCATAAATTAAAACATGGAACATGACAATAGAACAAGCACAGCAAACAGTGGATACTTGGATAAAAACGGTCGGTGTGCGCTATATGAATGAATTGACAAATACGGCAATTCTAACCGAAGAAGTTGGCGAAGTCGCAAGGCTGATGTCGCGTATTTATGGCGAACAATCGTTCAAAAATCCGAAAATGGCAGAAACGGCACACGAAGACTTGGCCGACGAATTGGCCGATGTTTTGTTTGTCGTTATTTGCTTGGCGAACCAAACAGGTATCGATTTAACACAAGCTTTTGCTAAAAATATTACTAAAAAAACAAATCGCGATGCTATTCGGCATTTGAATAATAAAAAATTAACGGAATAAAGTGGTTAAATCTCATAAAGTTTCAAGTCCTGAAAACAGTCAGGAACATACGCAGTCATCGACCACGAGATCGCGAATTATTGGCAGCTATGAAGGCGAAAAGCAGGGCGCACTATTGATAGTCACAACAACGCTGCACGGCAACGAGCCTGCGGGAAGTCTGGCTGTGAATACCGTTTTGCGACTGCTCAAAGAAGAAAAAGGTAAAAATGCGGGCTTCATCTTTACGGGTAAAATCGTCGGATTAATTGGCAATTTGGCGGCGCAAAGCAAAAATAAACGCTATATCGATACAGATATGAACCGTTTGTGGCGCAGCGAACGCATTAAAGCCATCGAAAATGAAACGGATGAGAGGAAATTATTAGCCGAAGAACGCGAAGTTCGCGAGCTGCTCAATGCTATTCGAGGCGAAATAGCAAGCTATCAACCTACTGTTTTATATATTTTAGACCTGCATACGACAACGGCCGAAGGCGGCATTTTTACCATCGTACCCGACGGAAATAAGGCTTCGCTTGCCATCGGGCTAACCCTTTTCGCACCCGTAATTACGGGCTTTAGCGAATTGCTAAAAGGCACACTTACCAACTATTTTAACGGCGATTTTGAAGGAATTGAATGTACGCCGCTCACCTTTGAGTCGGGGCAACATCACGCCGAAAAATCAGTCACGAATGCAGTTTCGGCAATCATAAATACCTTACGCACAATTCGTTGTGTGAATGCTGCTGATGTAGAAGACAAACACGACACGCTGTTACGCGCACACGCTGCGTCGTTGCCGCGTCAAGCGCGATTGCTCTATCGTCACCCCGTAGAACCCGTAGATAGGTTTGTGATGCGGCCTGGTTATCAAAATTTTCAGCGCGTGACCGCAAAAGAAATTTTGGCGGAAGACCGCAAAGGCGTTATTCGAGCGCAAAAAGACTCGCTTATTATCATGCCGCTTTATCAAGCACAAGGCAACGATGGTTTTTTTTTGATAGAAGAAGTTGTGTAACCCTTTCAAAAAAACGCATTTGAATTAATTTTTTTAAAAAACAAAATGAAACTACGCGCAGAAAATTTAGTACGCAAATACGGCTCGCGAATAGTCGTAAAAGGCGTGAGCATCGAGGTAAATCAAGGCGAAATTGTCGGATTGCTTGGGCCGAATGGCGCAGGCAAAACCACTTCTTTTTATATGACCGTCGGGTTTATAAAACCTACTTCGGGCAAGGTTTTTCTCGACGACGAGGAAATTACAGGCTTGGCAATGTATAAACGAGCGCAAATGGGGATAGGTTATTTGCCGCAAGAAGCCTCTGTTTTCAGAAAACTAAGCGTCGAGGATAATATTCGCGCCGTTTTGGAAATGACCTCTTTGTCGAAAGAAGCGCAACGCGATAAATTAGAGAGTTTGATTGGCGAATTTCGCTTGCAAAAAGTGCGGAAAAGCAACGGCGACACGCTTTCGGGCGGCGAACGCCGACGAACCGAAATAGCTCGCGCTTTGGCAGTAAATCCAAAATTTATTTTGTTAGATGAGCCTTTTGCAGGCATCGACCCTATTGCAGTAGAGGATATTCAATACATTGTTTCTAAATTAAAAACAAAAAATATTGGCATTTTGATAACCGACCATAATGTACAAGAAACGCTAAATATTACCGACCGCGCTTATTTGATGTTTGAAGGCGCTATTTTGAAAACAGGAACAGCAGAAGAACTCGCTGGCGACGAAGAAGCTCGCCGCTTATACCTTGGCCGCGATTTTGAACTGCGCCGCAAAAATCTCGACTGGAAAGACGACGAAATTCATTGAACTTAATATTATATATTATCAATACCTCTCTCACACTTCATAATACCTCAAAAAATGCATCTTTCGGAACGCATACAACGCTTAGAGGAATCGGCAACGTTACGCATGGCACGTCTTGCTCGCGAATTAGCGGCGCAAGGTCATCGTGTTATAAACCTATCGTTAGGTGAACCCGATTTTGATACACCCGACCACATCAAAGAGGCTGCAAAAGTAGCACTCGATGAAGGTTATACAAAATATACGCCCGTAGCGGGTTTGCCCGAATTGCGCAAAGCAATTGCTGAAAAGCTGCAACGCGAAAACGGCTTAACGTGGACTTCCGAAAACGTGGTGGTTTCTACTGGCGCAAAACAATCGCTCAATAACGTGGCGATGGCGATGCTCAACCCCGACGACGAGGTGATTGTTTTGGCTCCGTACTGGGTTTCGTATTCCGAAATTATTAAAATGGCAGACGCTACGCCTGTCATTTTGCGAGCGAGCGTCGAGCAAGATTTTAAAGTAACACCCCAACAATTGGAAGCAGCAATTACGCCAAAAACGCGCATGATTTGGTTTTCGTCGCCCTGTAATCCCACTGGCGCTGTTTTTAACCACCATGAGTTGGAGGCTTTCGCCAATATTGTTGCCAAACACGAAGGCATTTATATTGTAGCCGACGAAATTTATGAATACATCAGTTATGTGGGCAAACACCTTAGCATCGGCGCGTTCCCACAGGTGCGCGACCGAACCATTACGGTAAACGGTTTTGCAAAAGGCTTTGCCATGACGGGCTGGCGGTTGGGCTATATCGGCGCACCACTTTGGATTGCGAAAGCTTGCGAAAAAATACAAGGACAGGTAACAAGTGGCGCAAATTCGTTTGCCCAAAAAGCCGCCGTAACGGCACTAACTGCTTCGCTCGCACCGACTTATGCGATGCGCGAAGCCTTTGAAAATCGTAGAGAGTTGATAGGCAAGGGCTTACGCGAAATTCCGGGTTTTAAAGTGCCGATGCCCGAAGGTGCTTTCTATTTTTTCCCAGATATTAGCGCGTATTTCGGTTGTTCGTATAACGAATATACGATTAATGATAGCGACGATTTTGCCATGTTTTTATTAGGCGAAGCCCAAGTTAGCACGGTCGGCGGAGCCTCTTTTGGCGATACCGATTGTTTGCGAATGTCTTACGCTGCTTCGGCAGAGGATTTATTGGAGGCGGTCGAGCGTATTAAAAATGCGGTTGCAAAATTAAAAAAAGCGTAGTTTTTGCGCAGCACACAAGTTTTTGCGCAGCACACAAGTAGTGTATAAATAATCGCTACATTGAAATTCTGTTAAATAGTATTAAATAGGGTGTTTTCTACAAGCGATAACCGTGTTTATTTTGCTGCGGACGTTTAGCTTAAGTTTTTTTGCCTTAGGAATGGATAAAAGATAACTTGGTTAGTTTTATTCGTGTGCGTAGCACGTTCTCGTCAATAAAATGCAATTTTGGATTGCATCTTATTTTGTTCATGTTAAATGTTGAGTACAACACGCTGCGTTGAACTCTTGTTGCCTTGCTTCGTGCCAAAACCCTTCGCAAAACCTGCCCAAGTTATCATTTACACGTTTCTTGGAAAACAGGGTTGAGTGGAAGATTAGAACGGAATAAAAAAAAGCTCTGTACTGTTTCTTGTAAACCAGTATAGAGCTTTTTTGAATAAGGAACGAGCTTTTTTGAATAAGGAACGAGTAAAAACTAACCAAGTTATCTTTTAGCCATTCCTAAGAGGAGCATCGAACGCTTCCGTAATTTCCCACACACAAACCGTTCTATCGTCGCTCACCGAGAGTAAAACACGGTCGTTTTCCCAAATTAAGCGGTTTACCGAGTTTTTATGCGCTCCAAATCGGAATAAATCCAATACTTTTACGAGTTCGAAGGTCTTACTGTCCCAAATCCGAATGGTTTTATCGCGGCTTGCGGTGGCGAAAAACGCTTGATTAGGCGAATATTGCAAGTCGTTGAGCGTATAATTGTGGGCATTTATCGTTTTTTCTAATGAAAAATCGTCGGCAATAGCCCATATTTTTAATAAAGCATCGCGTCCGCCGCTTAGTAAGAAATTGCCGCAAGGCGAAAATGATACGGTAAAAACACTGGGCAAATGCGCTTTTTGAATGATTTTTATTATTATTTTTGTAAAAAAATCGATGATGAAAATATTGCTTTGCGAATCGCCTACGGCAAGCAGTCCGTTACTTTCTTGAAATGCCATACAACGGACATTTTTTGTAGAAAGTAACAGCGTTTCGAGTGGCTTCCAGGTTTTTATATCCCAAAAGGTTAGTCGGCCATCGCCGCCAGTTGTCACCAAGTTTTGGCTTTTTTCGTGGTAAAAAATAGCAAAAAGCCCTTTTTTATGCTGGGCAATATTTTTTAAAATAAGTTTTTGAGCATAATCAATGACGTATAAATTGCCATGAATACCGCCAGCTAATACATAATTTTGCGCCAAGCAAAGGCAAAAAACAGCTTCGGGTACTTGCGCGATGAGTTGCGCGTCGGGGCTTGCGAAGGGCTGCCAAGCTGCAATATAGCCTTCGCCGCCGCCAGTGAAGTAGCCGTGTGGCGTTTTGAGGAACGCGTAAATTGCAGATTGATGCCCCGTTAAAGTGGCAAGGAGTTTGACGTGCATACTATATATTGGTTTAATATTGGTTTAGTACTTCTTTTAAAACTAAAAAAGAATAGAAAGGTTTTGGGAAAGTTCGTGTTTTTACTAAGTTTTTATCGTACCTTTGCTGCAAATTAAGAACGTTTAAATGATAGTTTTTGAACTTTCTGAAAAGCATAATTTTTATACTATGAAAAAAATAAATACATTTCACACAATCTTTCGTTCGGAAATTGAATGCTCAAAAGGCTTCTTCTCTAACCTATTTAGGCTTAAAATCTTTCCGTCGAATGTCTTAAAGGCTAAAGGCTTAAAGGCTAAAGGCTTAAATTCTAAATTCTTAGCAGCAGCAAGCCTTATTGTTTGTTTGATAGCGGCGGGCTGCGAGCCAGAGCAGAAAATACCCGCCTACATTTATATACCTAAAATGAAATTGGTGACAAATTCGGCAACTGAAGGCACCGATTCGGCGAAACTCATAGATGCGTGGGTGTACTCAAACGACAGCCTGATAGCGGGTGTGCGCTTGCCTGCGACCGTCCCGATTATAGGCTACGGCAATACGCGCATTAGCGTGTTGGCGGGCATTGCCGAAAACGGTAACTTTGCGAACCCCGCCATTTACCCGTTTTTTGACAAATATGAAAAAAATTTAGCTAACCGACCAGGCAAAGCCGACACCTTGCACCCCGTTTTTCACTATAATAGCTTGACGCAATTCCCGTTGATAGAAAATTTTACCTTGGGCAACGCTATCAATAATGAGGCAGACGGCGACACGATGACAACGATGATAGTAACGAATGAATCGCCTTTGAGTCCGCCGAACTGCGCAAAAATTGCCCTCGACGGCGTACACACACTTTGTAAAGTGTCGTCGAATGAATTGCCGATGCCAACGGGTACTTCGCAAATTTGGGTAGAACTCAGCTATCGCAATAATAATACCTTTTCGGTGGGCGCAATTGGCTATAAAAACGGGGTGGAATTTGCGTCATCGCAAGAAAAAGTGGTGCTTGCGAAGTATTATAACACTTGGAACAGAACCTATATAAACCTAACGCAAGAGTTGCGTAATGTAAGTGCAACGTCATTTAAATTAGTAATTACGGTTTTGAAAGATGGCGGAGTGGCTTCTCCGCAGGTTTTCTTAGACGATATAAAAATAGTTAGATTCTAAAATTAGACTCTAAAATTAGACTCTAAAATAGCGCAAAAAAAATATGGATAAGCGTCGCCGTCGCGAACTTTTGTGGTATATTGCCTTCGATTTCCTTTCAGCATTGCTTGCTTGGGCCTTGTTTTACGGCTACCGCAAAATGGTTGTGGAAAAAGAGCTGTTTTCTTGGCATCTTTTTCAAGATATAAAATTATTATACGGCTTGCTGCTCATTCCCGCAGGCTGGCTGCTTTTGTATGCTATCTTTGATAGCTATAAAGATACTTACCGCTTATCGCGCCTTTCGGAGCTGACAAAAACTTTTTTTATGTCGTTTTTGGGGGTGCTTTTTTTGTTTTTTGTCCTTATTTTAGATGATGTTGTAAATGGCTATACGTCTTATTATCAATCATTTGTCGTTCTTTTTTGCTTGCATTTTTTACTAACGGGCTTTGCGCGAATGGTTTCGCTGACGCGAGCAAGTTGGTTGTTGAAGGCTGGGAAAGTGGGTTTTCGTACCTTGATAATTGGCGGAAATAAAAATGCTTACGAACTTTACCACGATATAAACGACCGACCTAAAAAATTGGGCTATTATTTCATCGGTTTTATAGATTTGAATGGCGATAGTACCAACGAATTGAAAGAAGACCTACCCGTTTTGGGCAAACTTAACGATTTGCGAACCGTCATAAAAGAGCAAAATATAGAAGAAGTTATCATCGCTATTGAAACCTCCGAAC
Organism: Bacteroidota bacterium; assembly: GCA_041192485.1. Lineage (GTDB taxonomy): Bacteria > Bacteroidota > Bacteroidia > Chitinophagales > Saprospiraceae > JBEEMU01. The sequence goes on from JBEEMU010000572.1 coordinate 6,805, forward strand.
ATAGCCGTATCCGTGAAATAATGACTATTCTCTACGAATTTGACGATATTGTAATAAAAATATTGCCCGATATGTATGATATTATGTTGGGTCATGTGAAAATGAGCTATTTGTACGGAGCTGTTTTGATAGAAATTTATCCAGAACTGATGCCAGGCTGGCAATTTGTGTTGAAACGCATCATCGATCTATTTGGCGCAAGTTTGGTTTTAATCGTGTTTTCGCCGCTTTATTTATACATTGCCTTGCGAGTTGCTTTGTCGTCGGACGGCCCTATTTTTTACTCGCAAGAGCGCATTGGGAAAGACGGGAAACCGTTTCTTATTTACAAATTCCGCTCCATGTACACTGACGCAGAGGTTACAGGCCCGCAACTTTCCTCCGACACCGATAACCGCTGTACGTCTTGGGGCAAAGTGATGCGCAAATGGCGATTAGACGAATTGCCGCAAGTGTGGAATGTGCTTATCGGCGATATGTCGCTCGTAGGGCCGCGCCCCGAACGCCAGTTTTTCATCGACCAAATCGTGCAACGTGCGCCACAATATCGGCAGTTGCTAAAGGTGCGACCAGGCATTACTTCGTGGGGGCAGGTGAAATACGGCTATGCCTCTAACGTTGATGAAATGGTGCAACGCCTAAAATTTGACATTTTATATATTGAAAATATGTCATTGACCCTGGATATAAAAATCGTTTTTTATACACTATTAGTTTTACTGCAAGGAAAAGGTAAGTAGGGTTTAAATCTTAAATCTTAGTAAGTAGTCTATAAATAATCACGGCTTTGAAACCCTGTTAAATAAGACACTATAGGCTAATGATAACCATGTTTATTTTGCCGCATGCGCTTAGTATGGATAATCAAAAAATCATCGTTTTTCCAGGGTCATTCGACCCGATTACGCTCGGTCATGCTGAACTTGTGCGCCGAGCAGTTCCGCTGTTCGATAAAATTATCGTCGCAATAGGGCAAAATTCCCAGAAAAAATACCTTTACTCGCTCGAACAACGCATAGACTGGCTTAAAACCTGTTTTGCCGACGAACCCAAGATAGAAATAAGCAGTATTGAGGGCTTAACGGCGCATTTTTGCCAAAAAGTAAACGCAAAATACATTCTGCGCGGCTTGCGCAATGCGTCCGATTTTGATTATGAAAAAACAATTTCGCAGCTAAACAGCATTGTTGGCGAAGGTTTGGAAACCATTTTCCTTATTTCTGCGCCGCAATATTCGCATATTAGCAGCACGATTGTGCGCGAAATAATTAAAGGCGGCGGTAATGCAGCGCAATTTTTGCCGACCGAAATTACACTCGATTTCTTAAAAGAAAAACAATAAAATCAGTGCTTGATACGTTATTATACTACGACGAACAGCTTTTCGCACTTTTGCACTCGCATAGCAGCGGCAGTTCTTTTTACCAATTTCTCGATTTTATTGCCCCTTACTGGCGCGACAAACTCTTTTGGGTGCCAGTATATGTTTTTGTAACGGCATTATTATTGATTAATTTTGGAAGAAAAGGCTTTTTAGCACTTATTTTCATTCTTATAACGGTCGGAATAAGCGATATTGTAGCCAGTAAAATTATAAAACCATTCGTGCAACGCGAACGCCCTTGTCGACACGCCGCCGAACTCCATTATAAAGAGTTAGTGGTTTGTGGCAATGGCTACAGTTTCCCGTCGGCACACGCTGCCAATCATTTTGCAATGGCTTTTATAGTGGGTTATATTTTCAAACGCCGCAAAAAATTCTGGCGTTATTTGCTGTTTTCATGGGCGACCAGCATCGCTCTTGCACAAGTATATGTCGGTGTACATTATCCCTTAGATATTTTTTGCGGCGCAATTTTGGGCTGTTTGATAGCCTTCGCCATCAGCCGTTTATACCAAAAAGCAGAAATGCGCGGCATGACTTTTTTGTAAAAAACATATTACAATATCACCAATAATAATTAGCATTAAATTTGTATGAAAAAAGTCATCATCGCCCTCGCGCACGGAGCTATCCTCTATGGGATTCTCGGCGCACTCCTTTTGGCAAATAGCGGCTGCCTCGATAAAATAGCAAAATATACAGAATTCGATATTCCTTATAAAGGAACGTTCTCTGTTCCCGCTATCCCTTCAATTGTCCCTGTCGGCGGACTGATTGATACGGTCAATGTAAGTACGCCCGATATTCCAACCTTGTTTAGCAAATATTTGGACGACAATCAAACGGCAAAAGATTTGCTCGACAGCATTACGCTAAAAAGCCTAAGTTTGACCGTCAAGTCGCCCGTTTCTGGCAATTTTAACTTTCTAAAATCGGCAAGACTGTACATTTCTTCTACCACGCTTACCGAACAGTTATTGGCTTCGCGCGATAGTATTCCGCTCGGTTTGACTGCGCTCGATTTTACAAAAAAGAACATAAATGTGCGCAATTATTTGGAGCAAACTAATTTCAAAATCCGATTAGTTGCCGTTCCGCGCACCGTTACCGACAGTACGACTAAGGTTGAAATGAACCTCAAATTCCATATCAATGCGCGTATTTTAGGAGAATAATGAGCGAGTAAATCTTAACATGGACAGGTTTAAGGTGCAGCACACCGCCGTATTTGTAGCAGAAAATAGCAGCGCATTTGGTAAGGTGCAGCGCACCGCCGTATTTGTAGCAGCGCACCGCCGTATTAAACCTAACCAGCTTATCTTTTACGCATTCCTAAATAAATAAAAATTATATAAATAGCTGTTTTTCAAGCTCTAAACCTTTTGGAAACCTGTAAGGTTTGGGCTTGGAAAATAGCAAACATACTTGTTTCACCAGTCTAATTTTGAGCCTAATGCTGGATTGTACCAACAAAAAAGCCCTTGTTCGCGTCGATTTTAATGTGCCGCTTGACGCAAATTTTACTATCACAGACGACACTCGTATTCGTGCCGCTGTGCCTACTATTCAAAAAATACTAAGCGAGGGCGGCTCTGCCATTCTACTTTCGCATTTAGGCCGTCCCTTGAAAAAATTACGCGCCGACGGCTCCTTAGATACGGATAAGTTTACCTTGCGACACGTTGTTTCGCGTTTGCAAAATTTATTGGGCGTAAACGTCCATTTCGCTACCGATTGTGTGGGCGAAATAGCAGAAACTGCCGTCAAAAATTTGCCGAAAGGTGAAGTTTTATTATTAGAAAACACCCGTTTTCATGCAGGCGAAGAAAAGGGCGACCGCACACTCGCCGAGCAAATGGCGCGTTTGGGCGATGTGTATATCAACGATGCGTTCGGAACCGCACACCGCGCTCACGCAAGCACGGCGATTATTGCCGAATTTTTTGCCCTCGAAAACCGCAGTTTTGGTTTTTTGATGGACAGTGAATTGAAAGCTGCCGAGCGCGTACTTAATAGCCCTGAACGTCCGCTGACCGCAATTGTTGGCGGCGCAAAAGTGTCTGATAAACTCCTTTTATTAGATAATTTATTAGACAAAGTAAATATATTAATAGTCGGCGGCGGCATGGCTTATACGTTTATGAAAGCTATGGGCGGCACTATCGGCAATTCACTTTGTGAAGACGACCGCTTAGATTTGGCCAAACAATTGCTTTTCAAAGCGCGTGATAAAGGCGTTAATTTGTTGTTGCCAGTCGATTCTATCGTAGCCGATGCTTTTTCGGCGACAGCCAATACAAAAATAGCTCGCAGCAACGCCATCGAGGACGGCTGGATGGGCTTAGATATTGGCGACGAAGCCTCTAAAACGTTCCGCGAAGCAATACTTAGCTCTAAAACCATTTTATGGAACGGCCCGATGGGCGTTTTTGAAATGGACGCTTTCGCAAAAGGTACGCGCTTAATAGCCGAATCGGTTGCCGAAGCTACGCAAAATGGCGCGTTTTCACTCGTAGGCGGCGGCGATTCGGTGGCGGCTGTTACCATGATGGGGCTTTCCGAAAAGGTGAGCTATGTGAGTACGGGCGGCGGCGCAATGCTTGAATTATTAGAAGGCAAAATATTGCCTGGCGTAGCAGCTATTTAGCGTTTATTCGGGCTACCCGATAAAAACTGATAAACACACTGATTTATCGACGTTCAGCTTGCTCCATTCTTACTTTATGCAAAAAATAGCACAACAGGCAGCCTTAGAGAAAATGGCCCTTGAAAAGCGACGGGCAAAATCCTAAACAACAGAAAAAGTAAAAAATTATAAACAAGTTGTTGTAACAGGCAGTGCTATTGCAATGCTGTACAAATGCCTTTGTGTACCTACTTCGGGCGTAAACCCGTTTTTGGATACTATACAGCTGCAAAATCTGCCGTATAATCCCATAAAAGTAGAAGGCAGAGTTTTGCGCAGAGGCGGCACGGGCAATCATTATAATGCCGATTATAACTGCAATCCAAACGGCTGCGATAGCTATACGCTCGATGCTTATAACGGTTTAGATAGCGTTCAATATAAGGTTGAAATACCCTGGAATGGGTATATATGCAGGGGGCGGCGTTTGTGAAAATGTTAAAAGAGAAAAGCGACTTTTATTTGCTATAAACAAAACTTTCTAAACGTGTCAGAATTTAAAATAACAACTAATTACCAGCCTGCAGGCGACCAGCCGAAGGCGATAGAGCAGCTTGTTGCGGGTGTTCAACGCGGCGATAAAGCGCAAGTATTGCTTGGTGTAACGGGTAGCGGTAAAACGTTTACGATGGCAAACCTTATTCAAGCCGTCAATAAGCCTACACTGATTTTAACACACAATAAAACACTGACTGCACAACTTTATGGCGAATTTAAGCAGTTTTTTCCCGAAAATTCGGTAGAATATTTCGTTTCCTATTACGATTATTACCAGCCAGAGTCTTATATACCCGTAACCAACACTTTTATTGAAAAAGACCTTCAAATAAACGAAGAGGTTGATAAACTAAGGCTTCGCGCTACGGCTGCCATGCTTTCAGGGCGACGCGATGTCATTGTTGTTGCATCAGTTTCTTGTATTTATGGTATGGGAAACCCGACCGATTACAAACAGGGGATTGTCCGTATTAAAAAAGGTGAAACCGTCAGCCGCAACACGTTTTTATACAATTTGGTGCATATTTTATATTCGCGTACCGAAGCCGATTTCGGACGCGCTTCGTTTCGGGTGCGCGGCGAAACCGTAGAAATAAACCTGCCTTATGTGGATTACGCCTACCGAGTGTCGTTTTTTGGCGACGAAATTGAAGACATTGAAAGTTTTACGATAGAAACAGGCCGCCGCATTGAAAAGCTGACCGAGTGTGCTATTTTTCCCGCCAATCTTTATATTGCGCCGCGTGAGCGCATGGTAGAAATTATCCGCGAAATTGAAGACGAATTGCAGGCTCAAATAAAATATTTGGAAAGTGAGAATAAAAACGAAGAAGCTGCTCGAATCAATGAGCGCGTGACTTTTGACCTCGAAATGATTCGAGAATTGGGCTATTGTAGCGGTGTAGAAAATTATTCTCGCTTTTTTGACAATAGAAAACCGGGTACACGCCCTTTTTGCTTGCTCGATTATTTCCCCGACGATTATTTGATGCTTATTGACGAAAGTCATGCTACGATTCCGCAAATAAGAGGAATGCACGGCGGCGACCGAGCGCGTAAAATAAATTTGGTGCAATACGGTTTCCGACTGCCGAGCGCAATGGACAATCGCCCCCTGGCTTTCACCGAATTTGAAGAACTCATCAACCAAGCCGTTTATGTGAGCGCAACGCCTGCCAACTACGAGTTAGAGCAAACCGAGGGCAATATCGTAGAGCAAATTGTGCGGCCAACAGGGCTTTTAGACCCACCCATTTTGGTGCGACCCAGCATCAATCAAGTAGATGATTTATTGTATGAAATAAAAGGTAGAGTAGATAAAAATGAGCGCGTTTTGGTGACAACCCTCACAAAACGCATGGCAGAAGAACTCGCTAAATACTTGATTGGCTTGAATATAAAATGCCGTTATATTCACTCCGATGTAGATACAATGGAGCGAGTAGAGATTTTGCGCGACCTGCGACTCGGCGATTTCGACGTATTAATAGGCGTTAATTTGCTGCGCGAAGGCTTGGATTTACCCGAAGTTTCGCTTGTCGCTATTCTCGATGCCGACAAAGAAGGATTTTTACGCAACGACCGCTCGCTTACGCAAACGGCCGGACGCGCCGCTCGAAATTCGAATGGCTTAGTCATCATGTATGCCGACAAAGTGACCGACTCTATGCAGCGTACTATCGACGAAACAAACCGTCGGCGTACCAAGCAAATGGCTTACAATGAAGCAAATGGAATCACTCCGACAACCATTTTCAAATCGAAAGAAGATATCTTCAAACAAGCCAGCGTTTTGGATATAAAAGGCGATAAAATGAAGCGCGTATATGTAGAATCCGACGATGCGCCCTCAATTGCCGCCGACCCGCTCGTGCAGTATGCCA
>JBEEMU010000573.1:0-2881 GCA_041192485.1 Bacteroidota bacterium
CGGGTAGCGGTCGCAAAACCAACGCCTTGCCCGAAGTCTTTGAGCTGTCGCGCCCCGATATTGGAAGTCATTAAAATAATGGTATTTTTAAAATCGACTTTGCGGCCTAAACCGTCGGTCAATTGGCCATCGTCTAATACTTGCAACAAAACATTATACACGTCGGGGTGCGCTTTTTCAATTTCGTCTAATAAAATGACGGAATACGGTTTGCGGCGAACGCGCTCGGTGAGTTGTCCGCCTTCTTCATAGCCTACATATCCGGGAGGCGCACCAATTAAGCGGCTGATAGAGAATTTTTCCATGTATTCGCTCATGTCTATGCGGATAAGCGAGTCTTCGCTATCGAATAAATATTTTGCGAGCGTTTTTGCGAGTTCGGTTTTGCCCACGCCTGTTGGTCCTAAAAAGATGAAAGAACCGATTGGCTTCGACGGGTCTTTCAAGCCCACACGGTTGCGCTGAATGGCTTTCACGACTTTTGCAATCGCCTCGTCTTGCCCGATAACCGAGCCTTTGAGGTCGGCGGCCATGTTCACCAATTTCGCACTTTCCGATTTGGCAACACGTTTTACTTGAATCCCCGTCATCATCGCCACTACTTCGGCAATATCCTCTTCGGTGACAGGGAATCGGCGCGTTTTGCTCTCTTCTTCCCAGTCGGTTTTGGCTTGTTCGAGCTGGCGTTGCATACGGCTTTCCATGTCGCGGAGGTCGGCGGCACGCTCGTACTGCTGCTCTTTTACGGCGGTGTTTTTATCCTCTTTCAATTGGTCGATACGGGTTTCCATATCGGTAATATGTTTCGGAACGTGAATATTTTTCAAGTGTACCCGTGCGCCAACTTCGTCCATGACATCGATGGCTTTATCGGGCAAAAAGCGGTCGGTGATATAGCGGCTCGACAACTGCACACAGGCAGCAATGGCATCGTCGCTATATTCCACATTATGGAACTCCTCGTATTTCTGGCGAATATTGCTTAAAATATGGATACAGTCTTCTGGGGACGGCGGCTCTATGAGTACTTTTTGGAAACGGCGGTCTAAGGCACCATCTTTCTCGATGTGTTGACGGTATTCGTCGAGGGTAGAAGCGCCGATGCATTGCAGCTCGCCACGTGCTAAGGCGGGTTTGAAAATATTGGAAGCATCTAAGCTGCCTGTTGCGCCGCCTGCGCCCACGATTGTATGAATTTCGTCGATAAATAAAATCACATCGCGCGATTTTTCCAGTTCGTTCATAATGGCTTTCATGCGTTCTTCAAACTGTCCGCGGTACTTGGTGCCAGCTACGAGTGCTGCCAAATCGAGCATCACGACGCGCTTGCCAAAGAGTGTGCGCGACACTTTTCGCTGTTGAATACGCAGCGCCAAACCTTCTACTACGGCGGTTTTGCCTACGCCCGGTTCGCCGATAAGTATCGGATTGTTTTTTTTGCGTCGGCTCAAAATTTGCGAAACGCGTTCTATTTCCAACTCACGCCCAATGATAGGGTCGAGCTTTCCTTCTTCGGCGAGTCGAGTGATATCGCGTCCGAAGTTATCGAGAACTGGCGTTTTGCTTTTCGTTGCGCCTTTGCGTGGGCTGCTACCACCGTATCCACCGCCGGCGGCTTCCATGTCGTCGTCGTCGGCACTATTGCGCACGTTGGGAGCCAAGTCGTGGCTGTTTTCTTCCTCTTCATACGCTTGCGTCGGAGAAATGTCGGAACCTTCCATCATAATAAAAGTTAATTCGTTGCGGAATGCTTCATAGTCCACGCCTATTTCAGACAGGATTTTTGCAGCAGGATTATCCTTGTGTTTTAAAATAGAGAGTACTAAGTGTTCGGGTTCAACACTGGGTGCGCGAAGAGCTTTCGACTCTAAAAACGTCACTTTCAAGACTTTTTCGGCCTGTTTGTTGAGTGGCAGCGAGCCAATACTTAGGTTTGTGGACGAAGTTGCGGTTGTTTTTATATTAATAACGCCGTCAATCGTAGCACGGAGTTGTTGCGCTTTGAAGCCCAAACTGTCAAATACGCGGGTAGCGAGTTCGTCTTTCTCGCTGAGGATACCGAGCAACAAGTGTTCTGTACCGATGTAATCGTGTCCGAGACGCTTCGCTTCTTTGTGACTACGCGAAATCACGTCTTTTACTTTTGGTGTGAATTGTTGCATCTTGGTATATTTTTGTTTAAATAGCAATTTAAGGCGTTATTTCATGCGCTTACTTCATCATTCCTACCGAGCCATCAATATTTCCACATCGATAAGCGGTAAGTTAAATTTATCTGCAATTTCTTCGGCAGACAAACCCTGTTCAATACCTAATTTCACGAGAGTTAGTAGAAGTGCTTTTGCCTGTTGCTCTGCCTCTTTTGCCTGTTGTTCTGCCTCTTTTGCTTGTTGTTCTGCCATTGTCTTTGCCCTACGTTCGGCATCAACCTGTTGCTCTGCAACTTTTACCTGTTGCTCTGCAACTTTTACCTGTTGCTCTGCTATTATTTTTGCTATACGCTCGGCATCAACCTGCTGCTCGGCGGCTATTTTTGCGGCGTGTTCAGCATCACGCGCTCGTTCTACACTAATAATGTAGTCCGACAAATCGTCTTCCGAATCCATCTGATAGCGTACATCGGGAGCTTCTGCGGCTTTTTGCAGACGCCGAATAATTGGGCGATATTCTTCGGGGTAGTCGTTTTCGTCTATTGTCAGAAAATGGCTATATTTCAAACTCGATGCTAAATTGAAAATGGAAAGCAGTTTTGATAATCCTGTTTTCGAATCGCCTTGCAATTCATTTGCGCAAATGACCAAGGCATCGTGAGAGAGATTTTCAATGAAATCATCTTTTATATCAATCAGCTCATTGGTGAAAATATTGCGGACAACACGTT
>JBEEMU010000574.1:0-3864 GCA_041192485.1 Bacteroidota bacterium
CGGTGCATAGTATTTCAGTAGTTTTGAAATACTCATTTCTGCCGTATCTAATTGCGCACTGCTTGCACCCGTGATGACGCTACCTACACCCGTGCGAAACGGGTAACGCCCCGTAATGATGCCCGCTCGCGTGGGCGAACAAACAGGCGCAGCCCACGCCTTCGTAAACTTGATGCCTCGTTGCGCCAAAGCGCGAATATTGGGCGTGTTAGCCGTGTCGGTTGTCGCACTAAACACGCCTATATAGTCGGGACTCAAATCATCGGCAATGATTAGAATCGTATTCGTCTGCTGTGCTACCAATTTTTCGTGCATAAACAGCAGGATAAATAGTAAAGATAGGCTTTTTATAAAAAAAGACAGCCCACGGTTTCCCTCATTTTCTTGCATCATCTATTTTTTTGAAAATTATTTTTTGAAAATTATTTTTTGAAAATTATTTTTTGGTAATTGTTTAGGTCTGCGATTTAAACGAAGTTTAAACACCTATTACCCCTCTTTTTACCCCTCTTTTTGTCCCTCTTTTTGCCCTCTTTTTGTCCTACACTCTGCAAAAACTCTGCAAAAACTCTGCAAAAACTCTGTAAAAACTCTGTGTTTAAAAATCTTCTCTGCGTTTTAAACCACAAACTACCACATAGTATCAGGAAATTTAGAACGCAAAGATACGCATTTATTTGCAATAAGCTGCTGCTGCTAAATAAACACCGTTATCTTTAATCCCTCATTAGTCTATACACTCTATTTAACACCCTGTTTAATGAATCGAATAGGTGCAGCGCACCAAAATATATAAGTGACTGATAACCAACATATTAGATTACGATGCGCTGCACCTTGACGTATTTTACTTTTGATTTTGCTACAAATATTATGGTGCGCTCTGCACCTACTCACTTTTGGTGTTAGCCAAGAACCCGATAGCTCCGAAACATATAAACAACTATTTTTAATTTTGAGCTACATAAGGCACATAAGAAACACATAAGAAACACATAAGAAGGTTAGTCACATAAGATTTTGTGGGTTGAATACTGAAAAATTAGGCTTATATGATCTTATATGCCTAACTGCAAGAAGTAGTAGGCTTGGCTCCACTTACTCTATGTGCTTTCCTATGCATCTTATTTTACACCGTAAAAAAAAACGCGCTTCTGCATTTGCAAAAGTGCGTTTTTTTAATTCATTTTTTAAAATTATCGGATAAACAACATTTCGCGATATTTTGGCAATATCCAAAGCGTATCGTCCACGAGTGCTTCCAATTGATCGGCGTGTTCGCGAATAATATCGAAATAATCGCCTTTTACTTTATTGCAATAGGCAACTGCTTGTTCGCCTGTGTCCGTTATTTCGTTTGCAAGTTTGCGTTGATAAGTCATTTCGGTTGTGGCTTTGCGCATACCGTTGATGTGCGTATTTATTTCGGTAATCAAGCCCATTTGTGCCTCCATTGGCAAGCCTAATTTTGCCAAATGCTTGGTGTTTTCCAGTAGCGTGTTCATGTATTTTATAGCAGGTGGCAATATTTGCAAATTGCACATATCGGCCATGACGCGGCCTTCAATTTGAAGGCGTTTCACATAATCATGTAAGGCAATTTCGTAACGCGCTTCGCTTTCTATCGGAGTCATGACGTTTGCTTTCGCAAATAAATCCAACGATTTTTGGCTTATAAATGCCGTTAAAGCATCTGGCGTATTGGGCAAATTGCTCAATCCGCGGCTTTTAGCTTCATCTTTCCATTCATCGGAATAGCCATCGCCCTCAAAGCGAATGTTTTTCGATTCTTTAATTAAGCGTTTGAGAACGCTCAAAATAGCCGTGTCTTTTTTCATGCCGCTTTTTATCAGCGCATCGATTTCCGTGTGAAACGCATTGAGTTGCGCTCCGACAATCGTATTCATCACGGTCATCGGCGAAGCGCAGTTTTGTTGCGAGCCAACCATGCGTATTTCAAACTTATTGCCTGTAAAAGCAAATGGCGAAGTGCGGTTGCGGTCGGTATTATCGAGCATCAAATCTGGAATTTTTTTATGAATATCCAATTTGAGGTCAGCTTTTGCGCCCTCTTCTAAAAATGATTTTTCGTCTTTTGTTTCCAATTCATCTAACAAAGCCGACAGGGTGTCGCCGATAAAAGCAGAAACGATGGCGGGCGGGGCTTCATTTGCGCCCAAGCGATGGTCGTTGCTTGCACTGGCAACCGTTGCGCGAAGCAAGTCGGCGTGGTCGTGTAGAGCTTTAATTGTATTGACGAAAAAGGTTAAAAACTGCATATTTCTACGCGGCGTATCGCCTGGTGAAAGCAAATTTTTGCCTGTATTGGTACTCATACTCCAATTATTATGCTTTCCACTGCCATTTACGCCAGCGAATGGCTTTTCATGGAGCAAGACGCGCAGGCGATGACGACGCGCCACTTTGTCCATCACGTCCATCAATAATTGATTGTGGTCGACCGCCACATTTACCTCTTCAAACATCGGAGCCAACTCATATTGCCCAGGAGCAACCTCGTTGTGTCGAGTGCGCACTGGTATCGCTAATTTGTGACACTCGATTTCCAAATCATACATATATTGCAGCACTCTATCGGGAATAGAGCCGAAATAATGGTCGTCTAACTGCTGTCCTTTTGGGGGAACACGGCTCAACAAGGTGCGGCCTGTTAATACTAAATCTTGTCGGGCATTGAATAATGCTTCGTCGACCAAAAAATACTCCTGCTCCCAGCCCAAAGTGGTAGCAACATGCGTCACATTTTTATCAAAATACTGGCAAACGGCAACGGCGGCTTTCTCCAAATATTGTTGCGATTTTAAAAGCGGGGCTTTATAATCTAAGGCTTCGCCTGTATAAGAAATGAAAATAGTTGGAATGCACAGGGTGAGGCAATTGCCGCTTTCCATGATAAAAGCAGGCGACGAAGGGTCCCAAGCCGTATAGCCACGCGCCTCGAACGTACTGCGAATACCGCCGTTGGGGAACGAAGACGCATCTGGCTCTTGTTGTACTAAAGAGCCGCCTTTAAACTCTTCAATCACGCTGCCACTCGGTGAGAGGGTGAAAAAAGAATCGTGTTTTTCGGCGGTCGTGCCTGTTAGCGGCTGAAACCAGTGCGAATAGTGTGTTGCTCCGCGCTCACTTGCCCACGAACGCATCGCAGCGGCTACTTGGTCGGCGGTATTGCGGTCTATTTTCGTACCATTCGTAATAGCTGCTTTTACAGCTTTAAAGGTGTCGGCCGTCAAATGTTTTTTCATGGCTTCATCGCCAAACACATTGCAGCCGAAAAATTCGGAAACGGTTTTAGCCGGAGCTTTTGCGTGAACTTCTTCGCGAGAAAGAATCGTGTCCAAGGCATTAAAACGTGATGTACTCATTTTTTACAGAAATTATAAAATGTGATGAAATTAAGTGCCGCAGCAAAATAAACACGGGTATCATTACCCAAAAACGTCCTGTTTTACAGGGTTTGAGTGAGCAATTATTTATATACTACTACTTAAGTGTCGCGGCAAATCGCGGATTATGCTACAAATAATAAAAATCAAAAATATTCTGCAAAGGTACGCAAAAATCACATAATCAACCAAAATTTTTGAAAAATATTTTCACTTTTTCTATTTTTTTGACAAAAATATTGTTTTTTAGGTATTTATTTAAGCTATAAATTATTTATACTAAATTTGTTTTTTATTTTTTTTAAAATAAATTACAAAAAAACTTGACAATACGATAAATAGTCGTACCTTTGCACCGCAATTGACACATGATAGGCTGCGCAAGCAACTTTTCTATTACTCAATGCCACTGCAAAGTATAAGTGATCGCGTAGCTCAGCTGGTAGAGCATTTGACT
>JBEEMU010000575.1:0-9334 GCA_041192485.1 Bacteroidota bacterium
AAAAGTGTTTTGTTTTGTTAAAAAAATAAATGTATAAAAATAGTAGATGCAGGAAGTGTTGTTTTTGGTGTGTTGTTATTAATGTTCTTTAGTGAATGTTGCTGTTAGCTTCGCAGTTATATTGCTTATCAGCGACTACCTGCGTAATATTGTCAATTTAAACAAAAAGCGTATCGCAGCCTTTATGGCTACGACACGCTTTTTTTATTCACATCATTATATTTATTAAAATTTTACAATGCCATTGTCGAGTTCTAAGAGTTTTATTTCTAATAACCTAGCTAATGGCTTAACTATCTAATCCTTCTATTGTTTCATTACTTTTTTCACTAAACGCTCGCCGCTTTCATTTTCTATATTGAAAAGATACATACCGCTTGGATAGTTGGCTAAATTGAAGTCTATTTGCGCTTCACCTTCTTGTGTGCGATAAGAGGTCATAAGCGTTCCTTTCATGTCATAAATTTTAATCATCGTTGTGGCTTTGATGTCGTTGCCTAATGTAATGGTTACGTCACCTTCGGTTGGATTCGGATAGAGGGCGATGCCGTCGTTGATGTCGCTGTTGCCAACTACGATGCTGCCGTCTGGGTTAGTTGTTCTTGCGCCTGTTGGCGGATTGATAGTAGAAGCCGAAGAGGTGCAATTAACAGCGTTCAACTGGATACGCGCAATAACCCAAGTTTCGCAAGCAGTTCCTTTATTTAAAATGAGTTTTACCCAATAAACACCTGCGGCTGGGAAGGTAAAGGAAGGAGTGCCGCCTGTTGCGAATGGCGTGAATGGCCCTGCTGGTGCGGTGCCGTATTCCCAGTTATAAGTAGTTGCGCCTGTGGAGTAACTGCTGGCGTTGAAGGCTACAAGAAGCTGATTTGATTTGTAAACAGTTGCAATGAATTTTGCAACAGCATTGCAACCCGTAGCTGGTATGACCGTTATTTTGCGGCAGTTTTTGTTGCCACAATACATACCATAGTTGGCATCGGCAATTGAGGTAATGGTGCGGCAAACCGTGTATTCGCCTGCGGCAGGGAAGGTGTAAGGAATGGTAGAGCCTGCGATTGCGGTCACTAAGGTATTGGAAGCGTCAAATATTTCGTAAGAAGAGTTGAAAACTAAGCCTGCGCTTTGTGCCGAGCCAGTAAAGTTATAAACACCGAGTCCGGCGGCAGGGGCTGTATAAGCAAAAGTAGGATACAAGGTCGGGCAGTTTTTACCAATATTCACATCGCGGCAGCATTTCACGCGGCAGAATGTGCCGTCAGGTTTGGTGCAAGTAACGGTTACACAAGCGGTATAAACACCCGTTACTGGGTAAGAATGTGAAGGCGGCGAAGCAAGAATAGAGGTAGTTCCGTCGCCGAATTCCCATAGGTAAGAAAGTACGCTTGGCGTTGCACAACCTGTTACGGTTGGTGTGACAAAAGTCACAGCTTGTGCGTGCATATAGATGATAAAGCGCAATTCGGTGATATTCAAGTTGCAGCAGTCCACGCTGATAGTTGCTGTTGCCGTGCAACCCGTTGTGTTTGTTACGGTTACGGTATAGGTTCCTGTTGCGGTTGCGGTTGTTGCCGCAGTAGTTGCGCCATTGCTCCAGAGGTAGGTTCCGCCGCCCGAAGCGGTTAAGGTGTAAGGGCAGGTAGTACCTGTTTTTACAATCGTTGCGGTAGGAGGAGGGAAGGTTGTTACGGCAGTTGAGCGTGTAGCAGTACAGCCATTTGCGCCTGTTACGGTCACGGTATAAAGACTTGAAACCATGCAAGGTACTGTGCCAGGTAGCAAAGTCATAACTGCAGTAGTTGCGCCGTTGCTCCAGAGGTAAGTGCCGCCGCCCGTTGCGGTAAGCGTTGTTCCTTCGCCACAGCAAATATTTGTTCTGCCTGTAATTACAGCTTGTGGTGGGGTCATATTTGATGTCACGGTCACGCTTACGGTGACTACACAGCCATTTGCATCGGTAATAGTTACGAAATAAACACCAACAGCACAAGTAGTAGTCGTTGCGCCTGCTGTTCCGTTAGACCAAGTGAACGTGTAAGGAGCTGTGCCGCCTATTGCAGTTGCGGTAAGTGTTGCGCAAGGGTTTAAGCAAGTGATGTTTGTGGCTGTTGCCGTGCCTATTACGCTGCAACAAACGACCGAGATAGTTGCTGTTGCGGTGCAACCTAATGAGTTAGTGACGGTTACGGTGTAAATTCCTGTTGCGGTTGCGGTTGTTGCTGCGGTTATTGCGCCGTTGCTCCACGCATAAGTGCCGCCGCCTGTTGCGGTTAAAGTGTAAGGGCAAGCATTACCTGTTCTTACGATAGTAACTGTCGGCGGTGCAGAAGTTGTAACGATGACAGATTTCGTAGCTGTGCAACCATTTGTGCCTGTGACGGTTACGGTGTAAATATTAGAGGTGTTGCAAGGGATACTTCCGGGGGCAATAGTCAGCACGGGTGTTGTTGTGCCGTTGCTCCAGAGGTAAGTGATGCCGCCCGTTGCGGTAAGCGTTGTACCTTCGCCGCAGCAAATATTTATTCTGCCCGTGATAGTCACTTGCGGTGCTACGATGGTAGAAACGACGGTCACACTCGCCGTAGCAGTACAGCCATTTGCGGCTGTTACCGTTACGGTATAAACGCCTGCGATACAGGTTGTCATGCTCGGTGTAGATGCGCCATTCGACCAAATATAAGTGAAAGGAGAAACACCCGAAGCGGTTGCCGTGACGACGACACAAGGGCTTGTACAAGTAATCGTGCCTGCGGTAGCGGTAACGGCTGCTGGGACAGGAGCTGCTACGGTAAAGCTGCTTGTAGCGGTGCAGCCGTTCACATCGCTCAATGTCACGGTATAAGTGCCAGGGGTGCAGATAGTTACTATCGGTGCTAATATGCCATGTGACCAAGTGTAGTTATAGGGGCTAAGTCCGCCCGAGCCTGTTGCGGTAAGCGTCACGCATTGTGGTGTATTCGGGTTGCAACCAAGTGCGCCAGTTGCCGTAATCGCTACGGTTGGCAGATTAGGAGCAAGCAGAACAAAAGAACTGCTACTTGTGCAACCGTTTACATCGGTTACGGTCACGGTATAGGCACCTGCGGTGCAAGTAGTCATCATATTGCCAATAGCCCCCGTTGACCAGTTGAACGTGTAAGGAGCTACACCGCCCGAACCTGTTGCGGTAAGCGCAGTACAAGGGTTTGCGCAAGTAAGCGGTCCGCCTGTAATAGTGGCAACGGGTGCGCTCGTTGCGCCAACAACCGTAAAGGTCGATGTGCCTGTGCAGCCTGCGGCATCGGTTACGGTTACGGTATAAATTCCCGCCGTGCAAACGGTTGTTGTTGGGGCAGTTGTACCATTCGACCAGTTGTAGGTAAATGCTCCGCCGCCGCCGCCAATAATAGTTGCGGTTAAAGCTGTACAAGGGCTTGTACAAGTAAGTAAGCCATTGCCTGTAATTCTTACGTTAAACGTTGGTGTGCCTTGAACGATGGCTGTCCCCGTACTCGTACAACCATTCGCGTCGGTTACTGTTATGGTATAAATACCTACTGCACAGGCAGTTGTAGTAGCCGATGCCGCGCCATTTGACCAAAGATAAGTAAATGGTGCTATTCCACTTGCTGTAGCTGAAAGAGTTGCACAAGGCGATGAGCAGCCAATAGTGCCATTCGTGGTAGTCACAACGGGTGGAACGCCTGCATTTACTACAACAGTTGCCGTGGTGGTGCAGCCGTTCGCATCGGTAATAGTGACAGTATAAGTGCCTGCGGTGCAAACGGTATTCGATGCGCCTACTGCGCCATTCGACCAGCTAAATGTGTAGGGAGCCACGCCGCCAACGGCATTAGCTATTAATGTACCACACGCATTCGGGCATATCGTTATCGGGAGGACGTTTGCATGGAAATTGGGGTCGCAAGGGTTTGCCGTAGGGCATGGGTTTTCGGTTACAGGAAGTGCGGTTCCTATGGGTTGTCCGGGCGACCAGGCGGGCGTTGAAACCTGACATTTTGCCAAACTGATAAAACGTTGTGCGGTCAATTTTAACAAAGTCATCGGGGTGCTTGGGCAATTATTAGGCGCAACGCCTGTAAGTCCTGCAAAGTCAGTCATCAAAATATGCTGGTTCATTCCTGTACTTGTGCTGATATTATTGGTAGTAATGAAATAACCAGTCGCTGTTTTAGAAATAGATTCGGCACCGCCGCCTGTTGTGGTAAGCGGGTAAGTATTCGCCCAGATAGGCGTTCCGCAAGTACCTAATTCCATCGCAAAAGTATTGCCCGACACAAAATCGGGGCCTGCTAAAATATAATTGCCTATTCTATTGCTTAATTGAATGCCGCGAGCGTGGAAATTATTGATATTTGCCGTTCCGCGATTTATCACATTATTACAAACGATGCCACCTGTGCCAGTCAAACGGACGAAATACACATAATTTGCGCCGCCTGTGGCACTAATGGCTTTTCCTGCGAGTCCAAAACCGTAGTTTCCTGTGGGTGTATTATCTTGAATAATGTCGTAGCCCTCGTCAGCCGAAATTTGGTTGGGGTTGCCATAGCCGTAAGTATTGCGCCACATTTCGTTGCCTAAGCCATCAATATCTAAAACCATCGTGCTGTTTGGGTTGGCAGCTGTGCCATTTCCGAAACTGCCAACTACTGCCACACCCGAACGACCAGCCGTTGGGTCGATAACGCCCGTGCCGCCAGTTAAATCTAAACAGGCTTCGCGCGATAGTAAATTGCAGTCTTGTGTGTAAGTTATAGTCGATTCGCCTGGAGCAGGCGGCGGGTTGATTGCGGTACAAGAGCAGTTGTAAAAATTACTCCAAACCATCGCCCCTGTTGGCGTAAAGCGAGCGGCTATCACGCTGGTGGCGTTCAATTGTGGGTTGTTGGTGTTGCCAACGGCAATAACGTCGCCGTTTGGCATTGTCACGACCGAAACGCCTTCTTCTTTTATGGTCGTAGAAGTGTTGGCGTGTTCAAAATACCAGCATACCGCGCCGTTAGGCTGCACTAAAGCGACGAACATATTGCCGTTGCTCGCGCCTGCGGCGTTGATATCGCGCACGATACCTGTGACATAAAGCCCACCTTGTCCGCAAGCAATAGGAGCTTCGCTGACATCGCGCACGTCTAAGTCTTTGTTTGGAAAGCCGATTAAGCTATGCACTGCGCCAACCAAGCCATTCGGCTGAAACGAGTTGATCATCAGCGTGGACTGCGGCTGCGTACCGTTGTCTGTGCTAACCGAAAGCGGCATACCTGCCGCTGTGACGATACCTGCCCATTGGTTTTGGTTATTCACCAAGGTAATCGTGTTTTGTTGCGCAAACAAAAGCTGCCCAACTAAAAGAAGCATTGCCATCAAAAATGAGGGCTGCCATGACGAGGGAAATGATAAATGTTTCATAAAAATGATAAAATAAGGATTTAAAAAAAATTTTAATCTGAGATGCTTGTTGCTCGGTGTTTCCCGTCTTTGATAATACAAAGGTAGATACTATCTGCGCGTGTATTTTTTATTTTTACACTCGATTATAGACAAAAAACAAAATATATTTTTATAAAACATTGATTTTTAGTGGTTTATAAAAGGTTTGGAATGTAAGAAAAAGTTGATTTTCGAGGATATAATTTTTTAAAAAGAATGCTTGTTCTGTTGTTCTTGTTCTGTTGTTCTTGTTCTGTTGTTCTTGTTCTGTTTAGGTGGTTTGTGGTTTAAAACGCGGAGCAGGGTTTTAAACGCAGCGTTTCGCAGAGATTCCACAGCGTTTCGCAGAACGGGGATAAAATAGGGCGCAAGAGTTGTTTAAATTTCGTTTAAGCCGCAGCCCGAAGGGCTTAGGCAACAAATAACATACCCATTGTATCGGAAATAACGGAAATAGGGCGCATTATTTTCTTTAGAAAGAAAATAATGCGCCCGTAGAGTTAGTCCAAAAATGCTATTATGCCAATGGGAATGGGTAAAAGATAACTTGGTTAGTTTTACTCGTGTGCGTGGCACGTTCACGTCAATAAAATGCAATTTTGGCTTGCATTTTATTTTGTTCATGTCCCGAATGCCCTATCGGGCGTTCACTACAATAAAAGCAAGTTTGGCTTGCTTTTATTTCGTTCATGTTAAATTTTTCGTACAACGCGCTGCGTTGAACTCAAAATTTGCTTTGCTTCGTGCCAAAATCCTTCGCAAAACCTGCCCAAGTTATCATTTACACGTTCCCGATAGGAAAACCCAATTGCGTGAGAATAATAGATATATGCGTTTCCTACATGATGAAATTATTTTTAGATTTATAAGAATACTATTTTTAGGACGACAGTCTTAGCCTGCCAAAAAAGGAACGGGTAAATGAAAGGTTGAGCAAGGGTGTTGAGATAAATCCCAACACCACAAGCTCGCTACCCTTTCACTTTTACATACACTATCTCTGTTTATATTTTCACTATTTTAAACTGCTGGTAGCCGATTCGTATCATATACACACCGCTTGGTAACTCGCTGAGGTCTATTTGGGGAGGGACACTTGTCAATGTTCGCACTAATATGCCTAATTCATTCACAATCACAATGGTTTGCTGCGGATTATCGGTTTCTATATTCAATACGCCCGTGGTTGGGTTCAGATACAAATGAACGCCATTGGCAGCCAAATCCTGCCGAATCGTTACGGTCGAACTGTACTCGAACGCATCGTCTAAGTCCACCATTTTCAAGCGATAATAATTATTGCCCGTCGCGAAATACGCATTTTCAAAACTATAACTGCTCGGCGTATTGCTGTTCCCTGCTGCGCTTACTCTGCCAATATCCTGGAAGTCGATGCCATTCGTGCTGTGTTGCACCACAAAGAAGGCGGAATTTTGCTCGGTTGCGGTCGTCCATTGTACATGGTGGTATTTGTCGTTTTTGCGACCCGTGAAGGTGAGTAGCTTGACGGGTAGCGAAATATTTTCTATCAAAGCCCCGAACATAGTAAAGTGGTTGGCGTGGAATTGCAAATAGAATCCATTATTATTTCTACCAAACTCGCCATCGGCAACTTGCGCATTTGGAAGAGTTGCAGAAGTCACAGCTGGCGTATTTGCATAGCTGCCCATATTACATTCGGCTGTTGCACCGCCGCTCCACCACGTTATGCCCAAGTTTTGGGGCTGCACACCAACGGGCAGCTCTCTGTCCAAATAATACAAACGCAGGGTATAGCCGCCACCATTCGGTATCAAGCCGCTTACTTGGTCGGAAGTCACGTTGAATGTTCTGCCCAAATAGACTTGATTATTTATAGCGATTGGCGCGTTCTGGTTGTGCATTTCTATGCTAATCGTCCCTAAATCAGTGTTAGCATCGGGTATAACGGTTGCTACAGTGCGTCCTGTCACATCAAGCACATTCGATACGATACTTCCAAAAGCGTCAGCTTGTGTGGCGTTCGCACAACCCGCAATAGTGTTGTCGGCAATGGTTACATCTGGGTTAGCTGTAGTAACGGTAATAGGGATACTTTCGGTGCTACAAGAAGGCGACACATTTAGTTGGTATTCAGTTGCTGCTTGCAGATTTGGGATATTGACAGTCGTACTTGCGCCTGCGGCTACCTGATTAATACTACCTGCACTTATGATTTGAGCTGTGGCGGTATTTTGTAATGTATAATTGTAATTAGCACCTGTATTTGTTGGGTTTGTTACCGTAAATTGCAATCCATTAACTGATACAACTTCACTTATATCGGGATATGGGCAAGGGATACCGTTGTCAGCAATACAAACTTTATCAATATCTACATAGTGATATGCGCTGCTATGGGCGTGTGCGGTAATGCTCACAGTGTTGAAATTACTATTGGCCACAAACCCTGTTGCGTAATTAAGCCATGATGTGCTTGTAATATTTTTGGCATTACCAATAGGAGTGCCTCCTCTATGCGATACTAAGGCTCCGTTAGATGCTCTGAATTGTAATGCAGGTACGCTATTCGGGTTAGGAAATGCACCGTTTACTCTTCGAGCCGAGTATCGAATCGTGTAATAATGCCCTGCTATAAAATTAAATCCTTGCTGAATACCCGATACTGTGCTAAATGGGTCGGTATTGCGCCGACAGCCTCTTAAACGAATGGCATAGTTATCGCCATTACCAGGAGTAATCACTTGCGGATAAAAAGATGTCGCTGTCGTGCGCGTCCAATAAGCGGTGGAACTGCCGCCGTCCAAGTCTGGTGATGCGCCAATAATTGTGGACATTTCGAAGTCACCGTTTTGCGTGGTACAACAAGGAATCGCAGTAATCGTTTTTGTGGCGGTAGCAGTACAGCCATTTTTAGTGACCTCCACCGTATAAGTACCGCTTGTATTGACCAATAAGCTATTACTATTGCTTACACACATAGAAAACCTCTTCAGCGTAGTTTTGCCACCGTTTGCATAATCGGTATATGACACATACGGGGTATTGCCGTTAAAGGCTAAACTTGGGTATAGAGCGCCGTCAGTAGAAGCACTTGTAGCTCCAACTGTTTCCCATGCCATACCATTAAACCTCATCACAGTAATTTTGTAACTATTATTACCATCACGATAAGCCACATACGGAGTATTGTCGTTAACTGCTAAACTAGGATTTTGGGCACCACCCGCAGAAAAACCTGCACTACCTACCGTTACCCAAGCTGTGCCGTTGAATTTCTGCACAGTGCATTTGTCTCCATTCGCACGATCCATATAGGCTACATAAGGCGTACTGCCGCCGAAAGCTAAACTTTCGCTAAATGCTTGACCTGCTGAAAACCCTGCGCTGCCTACAAGTTCCCAAGCCGCGCCATTGAATTTTATTACCGCGCTTTTACCGTTACTGTTTTGATAGGCTATATACGGAGTGCTGCCGTAAAAGACTAAGCTAGGGTGCAGTCCATCATTAGCATAAGCACTTGTATTGCCTACTGTTACCCAAGTAGTGCCATCAAATTTCTTTACAATGATATCAGTGCCGCTTGTATAGTCTTCATAAGCTACATACGGCGTACTGCCATTAAAGGTTAAACTTAAATCCTGGGCATTGGTATTGGAAAATCCTGGGCTACCTACTGCTACCCAAGTAGTACCATTGAATTTCATTACTGTACTTTTATAGCCATTTGCCCAATCATCATAGGCCACGTATGGGGTACTGCCGTAGAAAGCTAAACTTAGGTAAGTTGCTTGGCCTGCGGAAAAGCCTGCATTGCCTACGGTTTCCCAAGCGGTACCATTGAATTTCATTACTGTAACTTTGTTACCGTTTGCATAATCGGTATATGCCACATACGGGGTATTGCCATTAAATGCTAAAC
>JBEEMU010000576.1:0-5338 GCA_041192485.1 Bacteroidota bacterium
TAATAAAAGAAAGTAAGCCGAGTCCGCCGAAGAGGTGCATCGGGCGTTTACCAAACTGGCTGATAAAAACGATAGACAGCAGGTCTAAGGGGCCTTTTATAAAGCGGTCTAATCCGCCAAATTTGCTGGTTCCGTGTTTTCGCGCCTGATGCTGCACTACTTTCTCGCCGATGCGGTCGTAGCCCGCCCATTTTGCAATAACGGGAATATAGCGGTGCATTTCGCCATAAACTTCGATGCTTTTAACAAGGTCTAAGCGGTAGGCTTTCAGTCCGCAATTCATGTCGTGCAGGTTGTCCACGCCGCTAATTTGCGCGGTCACCCAATTATATAGTTTTGTCGGAATTGTTTTACTAAGCGGGTCGTGTCGTTTTTGCTTCCAGCCGCTCACGAGGTCGAAGCCGTCTTGCTGCACCATGCGCACAAGGTCGGGTATTTCGTCGGGCGAGTCTTGCAAATCGGCATCCATCGTGATGACAACTGCGCCTTTTGCGGCTTTAAACCCTTCGTGTAGTGCCGCCGATTTGCCGTAATTGCGGCGAAATTTCACGCCACGCACACACGCATTCTGCTTTTGCAAGCCTTCCACAACCTCCCATGAGCCGTCGCGTGAGCCGTCGTCTATCATAACTATTTCATACGTTAGGTCATTCTGTGTGCAAACACGGCGAATCCAAGCCTCCAATTCGGGCAGGCTTTCAGCTTCGTTAAACAACGGAACTACGATTGAAACAATAGGCGATTCGGAAAGCGGCTCGGAAAGCAACATAGAAAATGGTATAGTCGGTATTAAAAATTAGTTATTTTGAAATTAGTCTATTGGTTAAAGGCGTAGGAACGCGAGCCTTATCGCCCATAATCCTCTACATTGCTTGTCCATCTCGTTGGAATTGTCTGGTGAAATTTACTTTTTCCCTAAAATTGCATGACCAATACTACACTGCAAACAACGTTTTTTGCTACAATAATGTTTTTGCAATTGTAATAAACTTTGCGATTCGGCGGCGTTATTTGGCGAAAAGCCTAATTCTTGCCACACATTGAGTATGCTATTTTTTTCGGGAGCTATATTTTCAAGCCATTCTAAGGCTTTGCTACAAAGGGTTTCTTCGTTGCGCAAGCTGCCGTAAAGAAATAAAAATGGAATGATTGTGTTGATAAAAAGGAGGTCGATGGTTGTTTTTCCGATGGTTTTGCGGGTGCTTTTGGCGGTTTCATTATCAAATGTGAAATGCGTTTGCCAGTAATCCGACACTTCCACGTCGAAATAGCTGTATGCTGTGTTCATATCGTCGGTTTCTAAGAGTTTAGAAAATAAATGCGACGACTGATGGATTAATTGGGCGAATTGCGCCAAGCGAATAGTCGGAAAATTGGCGGGACGCATTCGCAAAAACTTCCACGCTGTGCCATTTATCGGCGTTAAACTGTATTTATGTTTCAAATATTGGTATTCGCGCTGCAATCGCTGCGGATAATCGTCGGTAAAATCGGCGTGAAGCAAGCCCGCTTGTCCAAAAATCAAGGCTTCTAAGGTGAAAATATGAGCTTTGTTTTTTGCTAAAATAGTCATCGGCAGCGATTTTGCAAGCTGCTCGAAGGGTTCACTATTCACATTTACGCCAAAACTTCGGGCTATTGCTTGGTAAAACGCTTCTTCTATATTGTTTTCGCGTAAAGCGGGCAACTCTTGTAATTGTGCCGTTTTTTGCTCTAATCGCTCTATCAGCAACCGCTCTAACCAGGCTGTTCGCACCATCGGCGATACGGTTTGCACCAAATTATGGCACGGAACAGCGTGTTCGTTGAGGCTTAAATTATTGTATTCGGCTAATATTTTTGGTGGAATGCGGTTTTTTAACACAAAACACGGTATTTCACTGCCGTCGGTGCGGAAAATAGGCGTGTCATATTCATACACAACGTGCAGCACAATCGAATTATATGCCGCATCGTCGTCGTGCCGATGCAGTTTCCAATCCGACGATTTTACATGAATCTCGATATTGCCTGCCCAAACAGTTTCGCCAATCCGTATCAAGGCTTCGCTAAAATCGGGGCCACTATTCGAATGCCGATTGCCTACGCTCATCAAAATAAGCGGCTCACCCTGTACGGTTTTCAAGTCGTTTAGGTCAAAATATTTATATTGCCAAATGTAATATAAAAAATTTTCTTGTATCAAAGTTTAATGCTATATGATGTGATGTGATATGATGTAGATATGATATGATTTATGATGTTCAATTTACGTTCTGCTTAACTTTTCAACCTATCAACCAAAAGCGAGTAAGAGCCAGCGGCAACATAAACACGGTTATTATTACCTCAGAGTGCCTTATTTAACAGGGTTTCAAACCCGTGATTATTTATATACTACTACTTATTTTAGAAAAAAGGAAGGAAACGGCTCACTTTTTTCTGATAGTCGGCGTATTCGGGGTATTTTTCAGCTGAAATTTTTTCACTAAAATCGGAGCTTCCCAAAAATAGCAACATCAGAAGAATAGGGCCAGCCAACGTCCAGTTTAGTAATCGGTCGGTTGCGGCAACGCCAAAAAAGTAGAAGACAAGCCATATCATTTGCTCGGCAGCATAGTTCGGGTGACGGCTTTTTGCCCACAAACCTGTGCGAACAAAGCCGTGTGCGTATTCGCCAAGCGGCTCGCCTGCATTTTTTCTACGGTATTTTTCTTCTTGAAAATTGTACTGTTGCTGGTCGGCAACGGTTTCTACGGCAACCAAGCCTACGATGATAGCCGCGAGTAGGTAGTCGAGCCAGCCCAAAGGTTTGCCAATGCCTTCGTAGGCGATAAGCATAGGCAGGGTAAAAAGCAAAATTAAACCTTGCTGATAAAGCGAAATGAAAAATAAATTGAAAGCTGCCCAAGCCCAGCGCGAACTTAAAAGCGGTTGCTTTCGTAAAATTTCCCAGCGATAATCTTCTTCGCCCGACCAAGGTATCCATGAGTAGCCGCCGCGTCGCGCAAAATTGAAGGTTAAACGTGCGCCCCAAATCGTTACGACCACCGCCATAAGCATCAGTCGAGCATCGTAATTGCCCGACACAGCCACGCCCGACACAGCCACGCACCAAACATAAACTATCGGAATAATACTCCAAAGTTTATCTACTTGACTGACATTTTGCGTAAGCTCGCCCACTACAAAACAGGTAAGCGCGACCGCTAAATAAATAGTGAGCAGATTGTTTAAAACAACGAATTGCGCCGCATTAAGCGGTTTATCAAAATAAATAGCGGAAACTGGAATCAATAAAAGGGTGACTAGTAAGACAATGATAGTGCGTAGCATAATGGTAAAAAACGGGTTTTTATAAAAAATTACTTTTTTGGGATTTTGACTAAATACGTTTTTCGTGCGCTATTGCTGAATGAATTGCTCATAATCCACGGATTTAGGGCTTTCAAGACGCGAAACGACGTGCCATAACGCTCCGCAAACGCGCCCCAGTTTTCGGGGCCTGTCACTTCGGCAAGGGCGGTTTCTATCGGATTATAAAGGTCTTCTTTGTCTAAGAAAAAGCCATAAGCTGCGGCATCGTGCATGATTTCTTTGAAGGCTAAGATGCGGAAAACGTAGCGATTTGTTTCTTCTGTCATGCTAATATCGTAGTAAGAATGTCCGTTTTGCCCTGCCATATTATTGCTAACGCCGCCCATGCCCGCATTATAGCTTGCGGCTGTCAGTGTCCAATTATTATAGCGTCCGTTCGCATTTTTAAGGTAACGACAAGCCGCAGCGGTCACTTTTTCGAGGTTGAAACGCTCGTCTATTTCATCGTTTACCGTCAAACCGTATTCCCGTGCCGTTGCAGGCATAAACTGCCAAATCCCCTTTGCGCCCGCAGGCGAGGTCGCATCGCGCAGGGCACTTTCGGCAACCGCCAAATATTTAAAATCTTGCGGAACGCCCTGCTCTGCCAATATCGGCTCGATGATAGGGAAAATGCGGTTCGACAATTTCAAAACCATCAATAGCGAGCCATATTTATAGGCATTGTCATGCAATTCGCGGTCGAAGCGTTCGCGAGCATCAAAATTGTCTAATGGCACGGCTTCGCCACAAAAGTCGAGCGAAGTGGGCATTTTTATTGCCCTAACGGTCTGAAAAGTCGACAAGCCGTCGGGTATTTTTGCCGCAGAAGCAGGCAGTGAAGACGTGCCGTAGGAAGCGAAAAGCTGCACAGTTGCAAATGCCGCAAGCGTTAGGCAATAGGGTATTGCGTATTTAATTAATGGTTGCATGGTTGTTTTTTATGGAAATATAGTTGCGTTGTTAGTTTTATAAGAGATAACGTTTAAAAAGCCTTTTTCGTACATTTTTATTTCAATTTTTTCATATAATCAATCAAAGCCAATCGCACGTCGCGGCGAATATCCGTTTTGTCGTTTGCGAATGATTGGAATTTGAGTAGTTCGGGGTTGTCGTGTTTCAAAAACGACATATTTGCTTCGCCGCCCGTCATTAAAAAATCGGCGATAGCCACTTTATAAACCTTTGCAGGATCTATCGGGGCATTATTAATAATCCATTTGTCGGCGTTTTGCGAAATAGCGGCCCATTGTAAAAAACCGCCCATGCCTTTGTTTCTTAGGCCCGTTTCCAACGCTTTTTGCAGCAAACTGCCCTTCATTTCCACGAGTTCGATGCTTCCGCCGAAAGGCAGAATACGCACAATATCGAATTCGGTAATATTGCCGCGAACAATGTCATCAATTCGAATAGAACCGCTATTTAGCAAGGCGCAA
The DNA here is from genome assembly GCA_041192485.1 of Bacteroidota bacterium. Taxonomy (GTDB): domain Bacteria; phylum Bacteroidota; class Bacteroidia; order Chitinophagales; family Saprospiraceae; genus JBEEMU01. The sequence continues at coordinate 4,773 of JBEEMU010000576.1, forward strand.
TCGGCTCCTTTACACGAAGCAAGCATGGCATCGGCCACCATTTTCGGCAAATTAGCGGCATTATTGCGAATGGTAGCTTCGCGCCCGTCAAGCGGCTCTTTAGCTACATACACCACATTTTTAGGGTTAAAACCCGCTTCTTTCAGCTTTTCTTGGGCGATAACTTCCCATTTATCGGCAATTGCTTTCGTTGCAGGGTCGTCGGGCAGGGTGTTGTCTATTTTGCGAAGCTCGGATTTAACGGTCAGTTTTTTGGTTTTTTTATCAAAGTGCAACCTATGAATATATGCCGATTTCGCATTTGCATCTGCTTTTGCTAAGGTTACGCCGTTTTCATGGAAAATCATGTTTTCGTGGTCGTGTCCGCCCATAATGAGCTGCACTTGCGGCACGAAGGTTGCCAGTTTGTGGTCGTCGCCAACATTCAGATGGGTGGTAGAAATTACAAAATCGCACGAATCCTTAATTGCTTCATAATGTCGTTTATACGAAATGAAAATATCATCATATAAAACATAATTTGCTTTATTAAACGGCAGCGTGACCGCAATAATGCCCATTTTGAC
>JBEEMU010000577.1:0-5451 GCA_041192485.1 Bacteroidota bacterium
ATGATGCCTAATACCGCGCCTATAATCAACATCGCTACTCCGAGTAGCGCAAATAGGGTAGATGCGAAACCGAGTATGAAAAAGGCGAGTCCTACGGTGGTTAAAATAGCCCCTGCTTGTGCCAATGGGTGTATTTTTCGTATTTCAGTGTTCTCTTTTTTGGCAATTTCTTGTTCTCGTTTATTTTGCAAGTTGATGATGCCCACGATGAGCGTTGCCACTAAAAGTATTCCTGCAATGATGAATAAAAAGGGGAACGCAATGCCGATGATTGCACACAATATTGCGGCTAAAAGCAGCAGTACTATGATTAATGTCTGGCTTTGTGTGCCGTTTGACACCGAATTTAGTAGCGAAAACGAGGAGTATGCGGTTGAAAATACGGTTAGTAAAGCCATGCTTTTTATGTTTTTTAAACGTTTTCGGTATCAATGCGATGCTCAATATATTGTTTTACCCAGAAAAGAGCTTGTAGTATTAGTTTTAAATCCTCTATTTTTGTGGCATCGTAAGAGCGGCTTTCTGCGTATTCTTTGGCATTTAAAACCACAAAGTTCCAGTATTTTCCCATCACATACAAGCCGTAAATTGGCTTTTCGTCGCTGTTTGTAATTTGCGCCACAATCATTGCGGCCACGAGTTGTCCGAGCGGGTCGGCAGTCGATTTATTATGCGGCTTATATTCGTGTATAAAAAAATAGGGGTGCCGCGGTTTTTGTATGCCAAGTGCAACCATCGCCTCTACTCGTCCGTTCAAAATATCGGAAGTGCCATCGTTTTTTTGTATAATTGCGCTTATTTTGCGCTGCGCAAATAGTTTATACACGCTTGTTCTACCTAAATCAATGATGCTTAATAAAGGCGTGATGAATAGCATTTTTAGCTCTTCTTCGTTGTGTCCGTCTACTTCTAAGGCTAATTTTGTGCGCAATTTTTGTGCAACAGCCCAATCTTCTGTTTTTATTTCAACGGATTGCGATGCGCTCAGCCACTCGTCTAATTGAGCGAATGGTGCAAATAGTCGGTCGTAGCCGAACTCTAAATTAAGCTCTTCGTAATTCCATTTTTCAAACGGTTTTAATGCCATCTTTTTTTTTATTTTTTAAACGTTATCCGTGTCAATGCGATGCTCAATATATTGTTTTACCCAGAAAAGAGCTTGTAGTATTCGTTTTAAATCGTCTAATTTTGTGGCATCGTAAGAACGGCTTTGGCTATATTCCTTGCCTATTAAGGTGACGAAACTCCAATATTGCCCCATTACATATAAGCCATAAATTGGCTTTTGGTCTGCGTTTTCGATTTGTGCGACAATCATGGCTGCTACGAGTTGCCCAAGCGGGTCGGACGGAGTTGATTTGCTAAACGGTTTGTATTCGTGAATGAAAAAATAGGGGTGGCTCGGGTTTTGCCTGCCAAGTGCAACCATCGCTTCGACACGCCCAGCCAATAAGTCGGCTGTGCCGTTTACCAATGTCACCATTGTGCCAATTTTTCGTTGCGAAAATAAGCGATATTTATTAAATTTCGTAAAATTAACAATCAGCAAAAGTGGCGCGATAAACTGCATTTTAAGCTCGTCTTCGTTAAACGAATCTACGGCAAGCCCCAGATGCATACGCAACGGCTCGGCAGCTAATAATGCCGAATCGGGAACGGTAGGTGTTGTTGCCGAAAGCCAATCGGATAATGGGGCAAAATCGCCGTAAATACGGATATAGCCCAGCAAGGTATCGAGGGCTTCATTTGTCCATTTTTCGAACGGTTTTAGTGCCATGTTTTTTTTAGTATTTAAATGTTTTCGGTGTCAATGCGATGCTCGATATATTGTTTTACCCAAAAAAGAGCTTGTAGTATTAGTTTCAAATCGTCGGCTTGTGTGGCGTTATACGGTTTACTTTCGGCGTATTCTTTTCCATTTAATACAACAAAAACCCAAAATTCGCCGCGCACATACAAGCCATAAATTGGCTTTTCGTCGTTGTTTGTAATTTGCGCTACAATCATAGCGGCCACGAGTTGCCCGAGCGGGTCGGACGGCGTTGATTTATTGAGCGGTTTGTATTCGTGTATAAAAAAGTAAGGATGCTGCGGGTTTTGTACCCCGAGTGCAACCATTGCTTCTACCCGCCCTGTAAGTATATCCGTTGTCCCGTCTTTTAATGGCGCAACAGCACTTATTTTGCGCTGCGAGAATAGGCGATATTCATCGAAACGGCTAAAGTTTACAATGGATAAAATAGGTGCGATAAACTGCATTTTAAGTTCGTCTTCGTTATAGCCATTTACGGCAATTACTAAACGCCCACGCAATATTTCGGCAACAAGTATGTCGTTTTCGTTCAGTGCTATTTTTTTGCTCAACCAATAGACTAATGGGGCAAAATCGGAATAAATACGTGCGTAGCCAAATGTTTTATTGACCTCTTCGTATTTCCATTTTTCAAACGGTTTTAGTGCCATGCTATTTATTTTTTAGAATTGATAATCACGGTTGCAATGTCTTGTGCGGCGGTCGGTTTTGCCAAACTTGAAATATTTGTACTCAAATTTTTACACGCTTCTTTATTTTGCAGCAAAGATATAACATTTTGCATTAATACCGCTTGACAATCGACATCTTTTATCAAAATTGCGGCATTTTGTGCGACTAAGGCTTCGGCGTTTTTGGTTTGATGGTCGTCGGTCACATTCGGCGAAGGCACGAGGATTACGGGTTTGCCTACTAAACATAACTCGCTGATACTCAATGCACCAGCTCTGCTAATAACGACATCGGCGGCGGCATAAGCCAAATCCATTTTTGCCAAAAAAGGCAGTATTTTCACATTCGGCAACTTGGCAACGGGCTGTTTCAAATAGCTGTCTAAGTTGTTTTTGCCTGTTTGCCACAAAACTTGTATATCTTCTTGCTGTTCGTTGAACATATCATAACTCGCATTAATGCTTTCGTTGATGGTTTTCGCGCCAAGCGACCCGCCAATCACCAAAATCGTTTTTTTCAACGGGTCTAATTGGTATTCATAACAGCCCTCAATGTGTTTGTTCGCAATCGTTACAATATCTTGCCGCACAGGGTTTCCCGTAAGGGTAATTTTATCTTTCGGGAAAAACTGCTCGCATTGCGCGTAAGCGGTGCAGATACGCGCAGCACGTTTTGCTAAAAACTTATTCGTCATGCCTGCATAGCCGTTTTGCTCTTGTAAAACGGTCGGAATTCGCATCATTTGTGCCATAAAAACTACCGCCATACTCGCATATCCGCCTACGCCTACCACTACATCGGGCTTAAACTTTCGGATAATAGCGAATGAGCTGAACAGGCTATTCAATATTTTAATGGGTAGGGCGAGGTTCTCCATGATTTTGCCGCGCTGAAAGCCCGCTATCCAAAGCCCATGTATTTTGTAGCCCGCTTGCGGCACTTTCTCCATCTCCATCTTGCCTTCGGCACCCACAAATAGTAACTCGGTGTTTGCATCTGCCGCTTTTAGGGCATTTGCAATGGCTATTGCAGGAAAAATATGCCCGCCCGTGCCTCCGCCGCTGATGATAACTCGCATTATTTGATATTTAAAATGTGCTTGATAATCGCTAAAATGATGGTTTGTATGGGTTTTTGTAATTGTTTAGGTCTGCGATTTAAACGAAGTTTAAGCACCTATTGCCCCTCTTTTAACCCTCCACTCTGCGAAAGGCTGCGTTTAAAATCCTCTATTTTTTTAACCACCTAAAAACCGCCTAAGAATTTTACCTAAGATTTTGTGGATTGAATACTATAAAAAAATAGGTTTATGTAGGTTTATATGTCTTATGTGGTTCGAAAAAACTTATGTGTTTCTTATATGGTTCAATTTTACAAGCTGCTTAACTTTTCAAGGTATCAACGAAAAGGGAATATATTGCCATTTTTAGTAAAATATTTTAAATAAAACAGAACAGAAGAGAACATTTTGTGTTGCAGGGTAGCAAACGGATTTAAAGAAAAATAATCAATCGGCGTTGTAGGGTGCGTTGTAGAGTAAGCAAACGGATTTAAAGAAAAATATCAATCGGCTTCGTCTTTAGCGGCTTCCACATACTTCCCGATGCTTTGAATGATGCCGAGTGCTACGCAAGTAAACAAAACGGAATTGCCACCCATACTCACTAAGGGCAGCGTTTGCCCCGTTACAGGAACCATGTGGACGGAAACCGCCATATTTGCAAGGGCTTGAATGGTAATGAGTACACCAAGCCCGACGGCGGCTATTGCTCCGAATGCTTTTGGCGCGAGCGTGACCATTCTGACTATTCTAAAAAGAAGCAATAAGTATAAAAAAATCATCACAAAACCGCCGAGTAGGCCGTATTCTTCTATCACTATCGCATAAATAAAGTCGGAGTAGGGGTGAGGCAAGTAGTTGCGTTGCTCCGAATTGCCAGGGCCTAATCCCCAGAGTTTGCCCCCTTTTGCTATGGCTATTTTGGCTTGTTGCACTTGATAGGCCCCTTCATTATTGTACATAAAATCATTCCAACGGCTAATCCAAGTGTCCACGCGCACTAAGGCAGGAAAGGCTTTGCCGATGACTAATAAGAGGATAAATAGACCGATGCCGACTACTACTAAAAAGCCGATTGCTTTTAAATTGATACGCCCGACAAACATCATAATCATACACGTTAGGAATAAAACGAGCGCGGTCGAGAGATTTGCAGGCGCGATGAGTACGCAAACAATGCCTATCGGCGCAATTATCGGTATAAATGCTTGTTTGAAATCTTTAATTACCTCTTGTTTTGCCGAAATTGCTCGCGCCACATATAAAATCAAGCCTATTTTCGCCATATCGGAGGCTTGAAACGAATAGCCGATGATGGGTAAGGTAAGCCAACGACTCGCTCCATTTATTAAGCCGCCAAAGACTAAGGTCAAAATTAAGAAAAATATCGAAACTATCAGTAAAACAGGCGCAAACCGCTGGTAGCGCAAATGGTGTAGCGAGTGCGCTATATACATTAAAAACCAGCCTGCTACCAACAAAATAAAGTGCTTCATAAAGTAGTATTCGGTATTTCCGCTTTGGTATTTATAGGCTAAGGTTCCCGTGCTGCTATACACAACAAGCACGGAGATGAGCGATAGCAATGCGACTATCAACCAAATAACTCGGTCGCCCTTTAATCGGGTAAATATGCGTTGTGTAAATGACATTTTTTTAAGTAGGAAGTATGAGATTTTTAAACTGTTCGCCGCGGTCTTCATAGTTTTTAAATAGGTCGAAACTGGCGCAAGCAGGTGATAATAAGACTGCATCGCCATCTTCGGCATATTTAGTGGCGAGAGCAACGGCTTCTTGCATCGATTTTGCTTCTTCGATATGCTTGACAATAGGCGAATAATGCGCCATCAATTTGGAGTTATCGATGCCCAAACAAATAAGCGTTTTCACTTTGCTTTCCACAAAA
>JBEEMU010000578.1:0-3066 GCA_041192485.1 Bacteroidota bacterium
CTTCTATTTCGGCACATCTCATCGCAATACCGCCGCCCGATGGCTTCGGCGTGATTATCCAGATTATAAACAACTATAATAATACATTTATTTATCAATAATCGCAATGGCAAAACCGATAGCAACCATTACGAATACGCTGATGAACGCGCCCTTGCCGCTGCTCATAGAAAAGCTCGGCATGGCGATAGCACACGCACAGGTAGAACTCGATAAAAATTCTATCAAATTGGCAAACGAGTTAGCGAAAACCAACGTTCGCATCAAGGATAAAGACTATAATTTGCTCGCACTCGGTTTTACGCCTACTTTTTACGCCTTTACAGAAGCTACCGTCGAGGCGAAAATTTCGTTTTCCTTACACGAAACATTTAGTTTTGAGGTTGGTGGCGAAGTAAGTTTTGGTGTCAAAGATATCTATGCTACAACGGTAAGTTTTTCGGTTGCCCGCAAGTTTGAGCAATCTGCCGAAGGCTCCTCGTCTATCGCAACGCGCATTATTTCGCTACCGTCGCCCGATAAATTCAAGGCAATTTTAGACCAAGAAGCCAGCAACGCCGAAATACCGATTACGAAAATAGTTGTTACCAGCACAAGTAATACGCTCGATGCAACAGCCGCAACAATTGCCGCACCCGCAACCTTAGCGCTGACTACCGTTTTAGAACCTGTAAATAGCACGAATAACGCTATTATTTGGACAATTGCGCCTGCTACTGCCGATATTTCAATTAGCACAACAGGTGTATTGAGCGCACTAAAAGCAGCCACACCAACAAGTACACTAATTACTGTAAAAGCTGCAGCAAAAGACAATTCAAGCGTTTTTGGCGAACGAATAATTACGGTAAACCAGTAACTTTTTTATTTTTAATCGTAACTGTTTAGATAGGTTCGCTTTAGCGAACTGAAATTCGTGAAATTCATAGCACTACAACGTTTTTAGCACTTACGATTCGTGAAAATTCGTGAAATTGACTACGTCGAATCTGCGATTTCGTGACCACCTAAACAATTACTTTAATCTTTTTATTTTTTTAAAAAACATACACATAATTACCACAACCCGCAATCATGTTTAATAACAAACCAAGTATAGGACGGGAACTCCTTGACGTTCCGATGGGCGAAATGATTCGCAATATGGCGTTCGCTATTGCCGAAGCCCAAATAAAACTCGATAACAACTCTATCGAGGTTGCCGAAATGATGGGCGGCTTAAAACCCATTCACGACACCGTAAACGGGCAAGACGTAGTTGCCTTCCAAGATAGCCGCGTATTTTTTGGCAAAGAACGCATTTCGCTTAGTACAGCTATCGATATTTATAATAATACCAATGATCTAGGACTCGAAGGTATTATAAAAGGTATTATAAGCGAAACCAATGCTGCACGTCTTATTACAGCAACAGCAATACCAATATATGCGCCTGCAACAGGAACAGCCCCTATAGCAACAGATGACCATATTGCAAAAACTAGTTTTGAGGCGCATTACCTTACCGCAGCAGGCGGCTCATCGAATATAAGTTATTCTACTTTGGACATTGATAAAATTCTACGTGTAAATGGTACTAATAAGTACTATAAAATTGTAAAAGAGCTAGGTACAAGCCCGAGCCCTGATACTATCAAATACTATGAAATAAAAGCAGAGGATATTAAAAAACAGGAACTAAAAGACCCAAAAAAAGACCCCACTGTACTTATTCCTACTCGCCTATCAATGTTAGAATTAGGCTTTTCGCCCACGTTTTATCAGTTTGTAGATACGATTATTGAGGTAAAAATTGCGATAAAATATACACAAGAAGGCTCAAGCACCGTAGAAATAGGGCAAAGCACCGAAGTGAGTAACAAAAATACGAATAAATCGAATGGAGTAGCTTGGGCATACAAACGCGGTGGAGTGGGTGCTAGTGTTTCCTCTGCATCAAACTCCAGCAGCTTTGTCAGCACCTCGCAAGTAAACGCTTCGTATTCGCAAAAATACAGCTATTCGGCAGAAGGCTCAAGTTTGCTTCGCACCAAGCTCGTGCCGATACCGCCGCCCGCTATCTTAGAAGAGCGCATCAGACAGCAAATGGAATTGGCAAAACCCGCAGACCCCGCTAAATAACGATGAGAAACAAGATAGGTAGCGAACTCTTAAACGCGCCCTTCCCCGAAATGATTAAACATTTGGGGCTGGGCATTGCCGAAGCGCAATACGCTTTAGACCAATCTTCTATCCGCATCGCACAACTGATGTCGGGCTTCAAATTAGACGATAATGGCAATTTGGTAAAAGACGAAACTGCCTTTATCAAATTATCAAATGCCGCAGATGCCAAAAGCTATAGCTTGTTGGCACTCGGCTTTACGCCAACCTTCTACCAATTTGTGGATACTGTTATAGAGTTGAAAATGACTATTTCGGTCACAAAATCGGTAGAAACAAGTGCATCGCTCAAAACAGCAAGTCTTGGCATAAATCCAGTAAAAATGAAAATAACGGCATCGTCGGTAAATGCGAGTTTTGCTCAAAAATACCAGTATTCAGCAGAAGGCAGTTCGTTGATGCGCACAAAATTAGTCACGGTGCCAGCACCTGCCGTACTCGAACAGCGCATACGCGAGCTGATGATAGAGGAAATGCGGTCGTCTGTTACGCCAAGCGTTTAGGCAGTAATTTCATACCACTTTACTCGACGATACCTTATAACTGATGTTATGCAGACGACCGTTGATTAGTGGCATAGCCACGACCTATTTGATAGCATCAGGTTTTAACCTGATGTATAAAAGCGAAAGGGCATTAAATCGCATAGCGATGACCGATATTATGCAAACAGTTGTTATCAATACACGGTTTTTTATATCGGTCGTGCCGATGGCACTAATGAATGGGATTGATAATTTTGCTTGCATTGGGTTGAAACCCAATGCTGCAATATCGGTCGTGCCGATGGCACTTTTACGCACAGTGCGTAAGATAAGTTATAGAAACAGGAAATTATCGAGTAAAGTGGGTTAATTGTATAGTAAGTAAAGCATCTTAAATAAGTAGCGCCAATTTGACTTG
>JBEEMU010000579.1:0-3688 GCA_041192485.1 Bacteroidota bacterium
ACTACTACGGTCGAAAATGCGCTAAATTTTGATGGCGCAGATGATTTTGTCAATCTCGGTACCGAACTCGGCAATTTTGGCACGAATGATTTTACCGTAGAACTCTCGCTAAAAACGACAAATCCTTCGCAGTTTATCATCGCAAAACGCCCTGTTTGCGCACACGCAAGTTTTTGGAACCTAAGTATAGCGAATGGCAGTCTGGTATTTGAAATAGATAATGACGGCTCGGGCCGCCATTATGCCGCTATTACCGCGCCCACGCCTATTACCGACGGCGACTGGCATCACATTGCGATAGTGCGGGCTGCCACACTCGTTAGCCTCTATATAGACGGCATTTTGATAGAAGTTAAAACAACGACTGTTACGCTTTTTCGTAAAGTAGCTAATGTTGCCGTCCCCGTTCCTCTTCCTCCCAGTCCCGCTATTATCAATTTGAATAATACCGCGCCGTTGTATTTAGGCAAAAACGGGGCTTGTGGCGGCCGTAGCAATTTTGATGGAAGCCTCGATGAACTCCGCATCTGGAATACAGCGCGGTCAATTGCCGAAATTATCGCTTATAAAAACGAAGCTGTGCCACCTACTGCGCCCGATTTATTAGCTTATTACCCTTGCAATCAAGGCGCAGCCGAAGGCAATAATGCCGCTATAACAACGCTAACAGATGTCAGTCTGCGCAAAAAAAATGGCATACTCACCAATTTCGCTCTTACAGGCGCACGGTCAAACTGGACGAGCAATTACAATACGATTGTTAGCACAGCGGTTGGAAGCACGAGTACGGCAACCTATATTCCACCCGCTGGTGAAGAGCCTACCTTGCCGCTTACGGGGCTTATGACCGATGCCGATGCCGAATTGGTGTTGAAATGGATAGCTAAACAAGTAGCTGCCGCCAAGATAGATTATTGCTATCGGCAAAGCTATGGGCGCGGTGTAGGCTCGCCGCTATCGGCTTGTCCGCCCGATAAAGAAAAAGACGGTTTGCTCTGTTATCCGCGCTGTCGCGCAAATTACAACGGCGTAGGCCCTGTTTGTTGGCAAAACTGCCCAAGTGGGTTTACCGACCTTGGCGGAGCGTGTGCCAAACCCAGCGCAGGCTATGGGCGCGGAACAGGGCGCGTACCCGATGTATCGTGTCCGAAAGGGTATTCGCAACGAGGTATTGGTGCGGCAGCATGGTGCGATAACGGGCCGACTTACCCTTGGAATTTAAAAACCAAAGAGGCAACGATTAGTTGCCGTGGCGATGAAGAGCGCAACGGCGGATTGTGCTATCCCAAGTGTAAGGAGGGCTATGCAGCGTCGGGTTGCTGTATTTGCTCACCTGTTTGTCCGCCTGGAATGACCGATACGGGCTTTGGTGTGTGTACTAAAAACTCGTATCCGCGCACCGCGGGAACGCCTATGGTGTGTGCGAATGGGCGCGACGAAGACGCAGGCTTGTGCTACACGTCTTGTCGTCCTGGCTATCATGGTGTCGGTCCTGTTTGTTGGCAAAGCTGCCCTGCTACACAACCCTTCGATTGCGTTTCGGGTTGTGCGCGTAACCAAGCAGCTTGCGCGGAAAAAACAGCAAATATGGCTATTTCGCCTGTTATCATGGTCGCAAGTATTATGTCTTTGGGCGAAGCAGGTATCGCCCTAAACGCCTCAAAAGCGGCTATTATGACTTCGGTGCGAGCAGCAAATAAAGTGGGCGCGCGCGCTGCAGCAAAAGCCGCAACTCGTCAGTTTGTGGACGCATTTGAAGCCCTTACGACCAAAAAAGTGTTGCAAACGATGAAAAACAAACTAAATCCGAGTACGGTAGAGTGGATATGCGCCAAATTTGGGCAGGCAAACCTTGTGGTATCGATGAGTAACGATTTTGATAGAAATGATTTGTGGCTACTTGCTGGTTTAGACCCGACGGGCGCGGCTTCGGTCGTAGAAGCCTATCTGCAAAAAAAATGCGATATAGAAGCACCCTTCCCTACACTTTCAAGGTCGTATAAATAGCTCTTATTTTCTGCCCTATCCTTCGATAAAAACAACTTGGTCTTCGGTTAAAATCGGTCTTGCCTGCATATATAACAAGACTTGCGCTACGGCTAATACGTCTTTTTGGCAATAAACTGCGATGCGCTCTAAGTCGTTCAAATCCCAGTAGGTTGTGCCGACTTGCGAGCCGTCAATATCGTCTTTGGGCGAAGGAATGCCAAATAGCGCGGTCAGTAGGTTGAGCGAGGTATATGATTTGAAGTCGCCGAACTTCCAAAGGTGGAGCGTATCGATGAAATAATTAACGTCCCAAGGTTTTTTGCCATGCAAATTGAGCATACTGGGCAGCTGAATTTGATGCAAAATCATGCGGCGGCAAATATAGGGAATATCAAATTCTTTGATATTATGCCCACAAAGGAAGTGAACGGCAGGATTGCTGAAATGCTTATTAAGCAAATCGGCAAACTGCTGCAACACGACGCGCTCCTCGTGATTTGCAAACGATTTTAGGCGAATATTCAGCTCGCCAGTCGCTGTTTTTGTGAAAATACCGACCGAAATGCAGATTACTTTGCCAAATTCGGCATAAATAGCGGCTTTATCGCGGTAGCTTTGGGCTATTGCGTCTTGCATCTCCTCGCTGCCTTCGGCGAGGTCTTTGGGCAATGCGCCTAAGCCTTTTGCCTTTTTATACCAAAGTTCTTGCAACCGCGCATCGATATGCGAGAGGTGCGACTCGGTAGATACACATTCAATATCTAAAAATAAGATTTTGGTAAAATCGATGTTTCCTATTAACAAAATGTCGTTTTTTTAAAAATTTAAGTAGCGATGGAAAGCATCAAAGGTACGCTTTTTTTATAATTTCGGCGGCTTTATTTTTTTTGTTTTGTTTTGTAAGGAAGCGAGTGTATCTATCGCTGTGCAACAAATTATAGCTGTATAAGGGAAGGTAATATTTATACGAGACTACTTATATAGTATCTGAAAATTGATAATCCAAAAAATCTTTTAGTGGCTTAATGCCTTCCATATTCAAATCCCAAAGTTTATCGTTCAAAAAACTTGTTTCTCTGTTATTTGCTTGTCTGCCTAATACAATATTTTTATAAGTATCTATCTTTTCCTTCGCATACGCTGTTATTGTAATATTTTCCTCCTCTGCAATCTTGTTTATACAGTTATTAAAACCCTCAAGACAATTTAGTACTGGTTTCATTTTCTCTGGAACTATTTTACGAATTAAGGCTTCTAATGTGCCATCTTCTTGGTTATTAGGAAATAAAAATAATTCAAAATCCACATTATGAACTGATTTGTATTTTTCTATGGCTGCTCTTCGGTGTTCGAATCCTCCTGAATTTGTGCCTTGTTGCCCAGTTTTATCGGCATCGAAGATAACTAAATTTGTACCCCCATCTTCATCTACTAAATTTCGCATATCCCTAAAAAAGTGCTTAGAGGTTAAATTACTCCACCCATTTGTTCTGTAAAGATTAATACCTATCTCTTGATTTTGATAGATATAATTATTACCTTTATGTACCAAATTCAACTTGTAAAAATGCGCCAAACAATCTGCAATAAATTGTTGGTCATGTGGTCCCTCTACATAAATATCTATCCTTTTCATATCGTACCTCCTCTTAGGTTTTTACCCAACTCGTAGGCCATTGAAAAATCATTATAATCATAG
>JBEEMU010000580.1:0-5431 GCA_041192485.1 Bacteroidota bacterium
GGATTATCACGAATGGCGCGAAACTATTATACGCTTTTAGCGAAGCTACGGTGCCGCGCATCACGGTTATTACTCGCAAAGCCTACGGCGGAGCCTACGATGTGATGAATTCAAAACACATCGGCGCAGACATGAATTATGCTTGGCCGACTGCCGAAATCGCCGTTATGGGCGCAAAAGGAGCTGCAGAAATTATTTTTAAACGAGAAATTTCTACGGCGGCTAACCCAGAAGAAAAACTAAAAGAAAAGGAATTAGAGTATTCCGAAACCTTCGCAAACCCGTATCGGGCAGCAGCGCGTGGCTTCATCGATGAAGTCATACACCCCGAACAAACTCGCCAAAAACTCATTCGCTCCTTCAAAATGTTGGAAAACAAAGTCGTGGTGCGCCCAAGAAGAAAACACGGAAATATTCCTTTGTAGCTGCACCCAAGCGACCCTTTTAAAAACTCCGTGGCTCCAAACCAATTATTTGACATCGACAGCAAGCAAGATAATGTTGTTGAGGGCGAAAACGGAACTGTTGTCATTTGTCCAAAAGGTTGTTTTAAAAATGCTAACGGATACTTGTTGCTTGGAAGGCAAAGATTCTTCAACAGCTATATTCAAATGAGGCGACGCACTCGGCATACGCAATAAATTCAATATCATGCTAACAAAAGAAAGTCTTTCTTATTTAAAAGACCTCCACGAAAACAATAACCGAGTGTGGTTTGAGGCGAATAAAAAACGATACGAAACGCACGTCAAACTACCGTTTGAAGCGTTTATAAATGCCTGTTTGGAGCGTTTTAAAGCCGATGGGCAGGACGTTCCGCTTACGCTGCAAGCCAAAAACTGCATCTTTCGCATCTACCGCGATGTCCGCTTTTCGGCAGATAAAACGCCCTATAAAAACCATGTTTCGGCTGTTATTAGCCCGACAGGGCGCAAAAACGATGACACAAGCGGCATTTATATCGAAATTGCCTATGGTCGCCTATTCATTGCGTCGGGGATTTACGCGCCTAACCCTGCCCAGCTTTTGCAAATTCGCAACCATATTGCCGCGAATAAGGACGAATTTGTGAGCTTACTTCAGCAGCCTGCTTTTGTAGCGTATTATGGTGGCGAAATACGCGGCGAAAAAAATAAACGCTTGACCGCCGATTTGCAACGCGCCGCCGAAGCGCAGCCCCTTTTGTATAACAAACAGTTTTATTTTGTAAACGAACTGCCCAGCAGCACCTGTCTGCAAGCAGATTTTGTCGACATTCTGATGCAACATTACAATGCCGCAATGCCGATGAATGACTTTTTAGCGGCAGCCATTTTGTAAACAGCAATAGAAGTTTTTATATTATTTCTTAAATTAAATAGGCAAAAAATTGGGTAAGAAACAAAAAAAGCCTACCTTTGCGGTCATTTTAAACATATTTTCATCTTTTAGTTAGTAAAATGCAAATTTCAGCAAACACAGTAGTAGGCGTAACATATACCTTGCGCTTAAATGATGCAAACGGCGAGTACGTCGAAGAAGCAAACGAGCAAGCTCCGTTATTGTATGTGCATGGTATTGGTGCCATGCTTCCAACTTTCGAGATGAATTTGGAGGGCAAACAAGCAGGCGATGCCTATGAATTTGGTATTGCCGCCGCCGATGCGTATGGCGAATCGCAGGAAGATGCCATCGTAGATATTCCATTAGACGCGTTCGATGGCTACGAAGATATGTTGCAAATCGGCCACATTATTCCGATGAATGACGCGGAAGGAAACCAGATGCACGGCACGGTTTTATCGGTAGATGCCGAAGTTGTTATCATGGATTTTAACCATCCGATGGCAGGCAAGAACTTATATTTCACGGGAAAAGTGCTTTCCGTTCGCGAAGCCGCCGAAGAAGAATTATCACACGGGCACGTTCACGGCGAAGGTGGACACCAACACTAAACCAGGAGATTTGCCCTTGCTTGAAATTTAGTAGGTTTTACAGATTGACAAAAAAACTTACAAAAGTAGTATTTTTATACAAAAAAATCGTACCTTTGCCGTGTCAATTCAATTTTAAAGCGTTGGCCCTGTAGCTCAGTGGATAGAGTGACGGTTTCCGGAGCCGTTGGTCGGGCGTTCGAGTCGCCCCAGGGTCACAAAATAAGGTTAAAAAGTAAAAAAGTTCTCTGGCTTATTTAGCGAGAGAGCTTTTTTGTTTTTACTTTGCTATCAATTTTCCGTCTTTATAAAGATAATCTATTCCGCGAATCGTGATGGTTCCGCCGTCTTTTAATGCGGAGAGGTCGGTAATATCGGTATCAACTAAGTGAACCGAGCCGCCTGTATCGCGAGCAAGCTCTAAATATTCTGTATTTATGCCCCAATCCACGCCACATAAAATAATATGAATTGGTTTTTTTAGCAAATTAAGTGCTGCCGAGATGGATTTGTCGCGAATAGGTGCCCAGTTATCGGCAATTAAAACGACATCGCCACATTCGGGGCAGGCTTTTATGCCTTTTATTAGGGCTTCTATATCATTTTCGGGGGCATTGCCGCCGCCGCCGCGTTGCATGACTTCCTGCACACCGTCTTTTATGGCGTTGAAATTGTCTGCTTTAATGTGGTAAACGCCGCCCGTTTTGCCTACTGCCCCGTCGGGATTGCTGTCGCCATCGTTGAAAAAAGTAAAATGCCGCAGTTTATTATCGCCACAATGCGTATGAAACCACGACATCAATTGGGCAACATAAGGCGACATACTTGCCGTCACGTCCATCACGATAAGTTCTTGTTTCCAAGTGTTTTTTTGGCGATTGAGCGCGGCTGTTACCACCGTGTCGTTTACCGCCAAGTTCGGGTTTCGCGATTTAGTTGGCATTGTTGCTGCCGAAAACGAGTTTAAGGCAGGCAGTACTGGGCGCAGCCAAGTAGTGTCGATGGTATAGTTAGTAGGGTAGTAGTGGTCTGAAAGGAGCAAGGTATCGCCTGTCATCGGGTCGACATAACTGCGTGGCTGCCATTTTCGTTGGCTTACGCGGTCGCGGGTAGTTGGCCGTTTGAACATAAACGTTTTGCCGCTCGCCGCTTTATAAACACTGTCGGCAATGGCTTTCCACTCTTCGCCAAATGATTCTTCGGGTTCGGCTATTTTTGCAGTATCTTTCGTTATGGGGGGTGTTTTACTGTCTTTTTTGGGCGCAAGCACCGACGTTTTTCCATAATCGCTGTAGCCGCCAACTTCGCCTTCGTCTAAGGTTAGTCCGTTTGTAAAGGCTTCGGGTGCGTTTATCGTGTCGCCTTTTGGCGAAACATAGCGTACTGTGGGCATTGTAAGTTCGTCTAAATACGACTTTAAGTCTTGCAATTCCTTTTTTCTATCAACAACAGCTGGGCGCGGTCGATAAACGACAACGATGCCATGAAAAAGCTCGGCCGCCGACTTTTTATCGGTGCAAGCGGTTTGTGCAAATACATTCCACTGTATTTCTGGCTGTGTAAATAAGGTGCTATCTACATTTGCTAAGGCTCGCAACCTGCTTTGGTTGAGCGAAATGGGCGTTTTATCCTTCGGATAGTCAGAATAAATCAAGTCGATGCGCACAACGTTTGCGCCACGTAGTTTTTCGGCTACTTGTGCTTCATTTTCTACGACGGCACTCACAAAACTCATATTTAACCATAACACTTCGCCTGTTTTCACATTTGGCGAGTAATAAGGTATTTTTTGTGGTGGACTGGAAAGTAGTGCGTCTATTTTTTTTGCTACGGTAATAACGGGTTTTGGGGGAGCCTTAATAGGAGCCGTTTTTGGAGCCGTTGCTGCTGCTTTTGGAACCTCGGCAGGCGTTTTTTGCGCGAAAGCGATATTATTTACTATAAAAAAGCTAAATAACAGGAAAAGAAAACGGTTTTTGTTTTCCACTTTATTTGAAAATAGTTGGTGTTGGTGACTGAACATTGTTTATATTTTAAGACGTTCAAATTATTATTTTTTTTCCGTTTCGCTTTTCCAAGTTGCCGCGTTTAAAACGGCATCAATTGCTTTCCCAAATTCATAATAGGTGGGCGGTGCGCCTTGTTTTCCCACCACTTTTTTTACACTTTTCCCATCGCTGAAAGAGATATTCAAGGCGGGTAAATCGGCAATAGCGCGGCCATCGGCTGGGTATTTGTCGGCTAATTCCAAAAATTTCATGTCTGCTGCCTGTTTAAGCAAGCTATTGAACGCCTTGCATGTTAGCGTGGCGGTGTGCTTTCCTTTTCGCACAACATCTCGTGTACCTTCATAGGTTGCGGTTCCGTTGCTCATAATGACCGCCCGATACACGGGGCATTTGCCGAAGCAGCCTGTGCGTTCTATGGTGATGGCTTCATAAAGCTCGCCGCTCGTTTTCGGTTTGCAGCAAGCACTTGCTAAGAGTGTGGTAATAAACAGGGAAAAAAATATTTTTTGCATGGCTGTTTTATGTATGATATAGTTATGTGTGAGGTAGATTGTCTAAAATATAAAGGTCTAAAATTTTAAAAAAGTTTGTCTGTTTGTTGCGAAGTTGTGTTGTAACTCGTGTTGTAACTCGTGTTGTAACTCGTGTTGTAACTCGTGTTGCAGCAGCCATTTTTTTCGCCATAAATCGCCAGCATAGCCTACCAAACTGCCGTTACTACCGATGACGCGATGGCAAGGAATGATGATACTAATTGGGTTGCGGCCGTTTGCCGTAGCTGCGGCGCGAATACATTTTTTATCGCCTAATGCGATTGCCATTTCCAAGTACGACACGGTTTTTCCGTAAGGAATTTCCAATAATTGCGTCCAAACACGCTGTTGAAAAGCAGTGCCGTCTGCAAATAAAGGCAGGTCGAATTTTTGGAGTTTTCCGTCAAAAAAGGCCTCTAATTGTGCGATTGCTTCGCGCAAAATAGCGTTAGGTTCGGTAGCTTCGCTTTTTGGAGAAACTACTTTTTCGGCTTCGGCAAAATGAACGGCTACCAGCGAAGTATTGGTTGCCGATAACTCGAGTAAGCCGAGCGGTGAAGTGTGGTAAGTGGTGAACATAATGAATGGTATGAAAGTAGGGATGGCAGGACTCGAACCTGCTACCTGCAAATTAGGAATATGCTGCTCTGTCCTGTTGAGCTACACCCCCGTAAAAAGTATCGTTTTTACGTCAAAAAATGGTATAAACTACCAATAGTGGTCGCTAAAATCGCTCCTGCAACTAATTCTGATAGGCTGTGGCGTTTCAAAATATAGCGCGACCAAGCAATAAATGGCACTAAAAAAAGTAAAAAACAACTTAAATTTATATTCGTATTCAAGGACATAATCCCTAAAAATAGGGGTATTGCCAGATGAAGTGATGCTTTTATAAAAAAATTCAGGAAATAGCCAATAATAAACAATAAGCAGAGGAAAAACGTGCTTTGTAAAACGGCTTGCGGCTGATTTAAAA
>JBEEMU010000581.1:0-5099 GCA_041192485.1 Bacteroidota bacterium
GCAAAATACGTTTCGCCTTACACGGGCGGACGCGGCTGTGTGCGCGACGTTATTGAGAAAGTCTTGCTTTTAAATGGCAAATGGGGGTAGAGTAAGGGCTTACCAAGTAATTATAAACAAACAAATTTCATGTTAAACAAGTCATTTCTAATCATTCGAGACGTTGAGGGCAAAGGCCGCGGCGTATTCACCTCAAGAGGCCTTCGCAAAGGAGAGTTAGTAGAAGTTTGCCCGATGTTGGTGTTTAATACCAAAGAACGCGAACTTTTAGACCAAACCTTGCTGTATAATTATATGTTTTTATGGGGCGAAGACGACTCACAATCCGCCTTAGCTTTGGGCTACGGCTCGTTATACAATCATTCTTCGGCTCCGAATGTCCGCTATTTGGTCGATTATGAAAATGAAACCTTAGAGGTGCATACCGTCCGCGATATTGCCCCAGGCGAGGAGCTTTGCTTTAACTATAATGGCGACCCGACCGACACGACACCCGTTTGGTTTGAAGAAGGGTTTGACAAGGTGCTTCGCTGATTTTTTAGGCTTTATTTTTATGATAATATCGAGCATTGTGGCGGTAGCCAAAAATAATATCATTGGTGCAGACAATCAAATACCGTGGTATTTACCTGCCGATTTAGCGTATTTCAAACGTTGCACACAAGGGCATCCTATCATCATGGGGCGCAATTGTTTCGAGTCGATTGGGCGGCCACTGCCCAACCGCCTCAATATTGTGGTTACGCGCAACCCGTTTTTTATAGCAAATGGTGTCGTGATTGCCCACACCGTAGCAGAGGCTATTGACATCGCAAAAGCGCACGACGAAAACGAAATTTTCATCATCGGCGGCGGCGAAATATACCGCCAAACTCAAAATTTTTGGCAGCGTTTGTATTTGACCGAAGTCGATATTGACATAGCTGGCGATGTCATTTTTCCAGCCGTAAACTTGGCAGAATGGCAGCTTGTAAAAGAAGAATCGCATCAGACCGACGCTAAAAATGAACATAATTACACGTTTAAAGTCTTTGAATTAATGAATACTTTATAAGGAGTAGTATATAAATAATTGCCCACTTAAACCCTGTAAAATAGGGCGTTTTGGAGCGATGATAACCGTGTTTATTTTGCTGTAGGCACTTATTAATGAATGGAGGTATTAAAAACAATTAAAACATTCCTAAGCGTAATTGGGCGTATAATTGGGCGTATCATGCAAGGTGTATGGCATTCATTTCCCATACAACTGCTTTTTATGCACTTTCGCAACAATCCTATTTTAATAGGGTTTTGGGTGTTTTTATGTTTGGCGGCTTCGGGCGCAATTGGGAAAAGTCACGGCGTAATGCACGTCTTATTAGACCCTGAATATTTGGGAAATGTCGGTTTTTTGAGCTTTTTTTGGTGCGGATTGAGCTTTAGTTTCTTTATGATGGCTTGGAATGTCACAACTTATGTGATGAATAGCCATCATTTCCCCTTTTTGGCTTCCCTAACACGCCCTTTTTCCAAATATTGCCTAAATAATGGCATCATTCCGCTTGCTTTCACCGTCTTTTACTTTGTTTGCCTCTATAATTTCCATACAATCTACCAATTTTCCACATTAAACACCGTTTTATGGTATCAATTTGGTTTTGTATGCGGCGCAGCAACGGGTTTAATCGGCAGTTCTATTTATTTCTACTTCACCAATCACGATATTTTTTCTTTGTTAAATTCCAAAGAATTAGAGCATTGGAAACGCGAATTTGAAATCGTCCGATTGGCTTTGCGCAATGTGGACAAAAATTTGCGCGTTTTAGACAGTAAATTTAAGCGTTTTAATAAAAATATTAATCACGAATTTCGCAAATTCAAGGCTCCTGCCAACCGCTTAACCGCTTTTGCTGAACAGCGAAAACGCGAAGAAGCGCGAGAAGTGCAAAATGCGCCGTATCGAGAAGCGTGGGACGTGCGTTTTTACCTCTCGTTTGCTATGCGCCCGCGTCGAGTGCGCGAGGTGCATCACTATCGGGCGGAATGGCTGATAGGCGTTTTTCAACAAAATCATTTCAATGCATTTGTCATTCAAATCGCTTCTATATTTTT
The DNA here is from genome assembly GCA_041192485.1 of Bacteroidota bacterium. Classification (GTDB taxonomy): domain Bacteria; phylum Bacteroidota; class Bacteroidia; order Chitinophagales; family Saprospiraceae; genus JBEEMU01. The sequence continues at coordinate 2,095 of JBEEMU010000581.1, forward strand.
GATTTTAATGTTGAGCTTGCTCATCGATTATCCTGCATTTATGTTGCCTGCTATGGCGAGCGGTTTGTTGGCCTTTGCGATGCTCATCTCGCTAACGGGAGCCTTGGGGTATTGGCTTCGCGGTTGGTATGTAATAGGCTTGATTTTTATTTTATGGGCGGTAAATTGGCTGACAAGTTTGCCATTTTTACAAAATTACAACATGGTTTATGGCATTCGTTACGACACAATAATGGCATCATTAAATTATCAACGCATCGATAGCTTAAGCTCGCTCGCCGTTTATACGCAAGATAAGGCTGCTACGCAGGTGATTTTGGACAATTGGAAAAAGAAAATTGTGGCAACACAAAAAAATACGCAAAAAACAAAACCAAAGTTAGTCTTTATATGCACATCGGGCGGCGGAATGAGGGCAGGCGTTTGGACAATGAAAATCATGCAAACGACGGATAGCCTAACAAATGGCGAACTGACGAAACACACGGGTTTGATAAGCGGCGCGTCGGGCGGAATGTTGGGTGCGGCTTATTATCGCGAACTTTGTTTGCGCGAAAAACAGGGCTTGTTGCCGCAAGCTGCCTATTCGTCGTCGTATCGCACCTTTTTTTCGCAAGACTTGCTCAATCCAATTCTTTTTGCCCTTTCGGTAAACGATATTTTCGTGCCTTGGCATAAATTTAAAATACATAATCAAACGTATCATAAAGACAGAGGTTATGCGTTTGAACAGCAATTGCAAAAAAACACGCATAATTTTCTACAAAAAACAGTTGGCGATTACCGCCTGCCCGAACAACGCGCCGATATTCCAATGCTTTTTGTGACACCCGCTATTATTAACGATAGCCGCCGACTTTTTATCTCGGCGCAACGAGTAGCCTACATGACGCGCCCAATTTCTGCGGTGCGCAATACGGACTTAGGTGATGCTGATGGTATAGATTTTGGTTCGTTTTTTCACACACAACAAGGTGATAGTCTGCGCTTTACGTCGGCATTGCGCATGAACGCAACCTACCCCTATATTTTGCCAAACGTGCATCTGCCTTCGCAACCGACGATGGAAGTGATGGACGCTGGCATTACAGATAATACAGGTTTGCAGACAACCGCACGTTTTATAGACGTTTTTCGCACCTGGATAAAGCAAAATACGAGCGGCATTGTCATCGTAAAAATACAAGATGGCGAGCGGCGCGACAGCTTGACGGGCAACCCTGGCGGTATGATTTCCCGTTTTTTGAGTCCCTTAGCTTTTGGCACAATGTTTTTAAACTCGCAAGCTTTCCAAGAAGACAACCTTATCAACTATCTGACCGAAGAATTTGGCAGCGACAAAGTCACGCTTTTGCCCTTTATTTATCACTCGCAGCGGCAAAATCAACGCGCTTCGCTTAGTTTTCATCTCACACGCCGTGAGTATGAGGACGTGATGCTTTCTTTGCAACACCCTGATAATCAGAAAAGTCTGCAAAGTTTAGTGAAAATTTTACAAAACTTGCCTGTTGTAGGAAAGAAGAAATGAAATACTTAGAAACCCAAAAGCTTCGCCATTTCCAACTGCACGGCTTTTGCTCGAATTGCGGCTATTTCCGCAAAGTCTTCGCCCGCCGAAGCATAGATAATGTCGCGAGAAGAATTGACTAATAAGCCGCCTAATTCATTCAAACCATACCTTGAAACGCCCGCCAAATCGCCGCCTTGCGCCCCTACGCCAGGCACCAATAAAAAGGATTCGGGGGCGATTTTGCGAATTTCAGCAACCCGCTCGGGGTGCGTTGCTCCCACCACAAACATCAAATTATCGGGCGTTCCCCACGTTTGCGCGGTGCGTAAAACGTGTTCAAAAAGATATTCATTCGTAGTATCGAGGCGTTGCAATTGAAAATCGGCACTGCCTTTATTCGACGTAAGTCCCAATAAAATGACCCATTTATCGGCAAAGTCTAAAAACGGCTCCACGCTATCGATGCCAATATACGGCGCAACTGTTATGGCATCGAAGTTCATGGTTTCAAAGAAGGCTTTGGCATACAATTTTGAGGTATTGCCAATGTCGCCGCGTTTTGCATCGGCAATCGTAAAATGCGTTTTCGGGATATAGTCAATCGTGCGTTCGAGCGAAGCCCAGCCCTTAGAGCCGAGCGATTCGTAAAAGGCGATATTCGGTTTGTAAGCCACACAAAAATCGGCAGTTGCATCGATAATAGCTTTATTAAAAGCGAAAATAGGGTCGTCACTACCGTGTAAATGGCGCGGAATTTTGGAAATATCGGTATCTAAACCCACGCATAAATAGGATTTTTTGCCGATAATGTGCTGATACAATTCTTGACGTGTCATATTTTTTTAGTCTTATTTGGCGATTTTTTGAACCATATAAGGAATTTAAGATTCTATATCTACTTGATATAGCTGTATATAGTTAGGGCTGCGCTTTAAACCAAGTTTAAACACCTCCTTGCGCCCTTTTTACCTCGCTCTGCGAACCTCTGCGGAGCCTTTGTAAACCTCTGCGGAGCCTTTGTAAAGCTCTGCGGAGCCTTTGTAAACCTCTGCGTTTAAATTTTTTTCTGCGTTTTAAAAAAACTCTCTGCGTTTAAAAAACGTTCCATGACAAAATTTAAACCATCGTCATCGCCTTCGACGTGCCGATGCGCGTTGCGCCAGCGTTGATTAAGGCTTCGGCTTGCGCCAGAGTAGAGATGCCGCCCGACGCTTTAATGCGCACATTTTTCGGCAAATTGCTGCGTAAAAGTGCGACAATTTCGGGCGTTGCGCCTTGTCCGAGTAAGCCTGTTGATGTTTTTACATAATTTACGCCCAATTCTGCGCTAATTCCGCAAACCGTGATGATTTCGGCGGTGTTGAGCAGCGAGGTTTCGATAATGAGTTTTAGGAGCTTTCCGCGCCAGTGTGTGGCCACCGCCATACTCTCAATATCGTTCCGCACATACTTCCAATTGCCATTTTTAACGGCAGCAATATTCACAACGGCATCA
>JBEEMU010000582.1:0-4200 GCA_041192485.1 Bacteroidota bacterium
CGAAATGAACGCGCTCCGCGCAGACGAGTAAAATGGGTATGTTATTTCTTTCCTAAGCACCTGCGACAAAATAAACACGGTTATCATTACCCCAAAATTTCCCTATTTAACGGGCTTCAAAACCGTGAATATTTATACTACTACTTATTAAATTTATACTACTACTTAAATTTATACCACACTTAATTTTACCACCATTATAACCGAACTATCGAAGCCCTTGCTCGCTATTTATCTACCTCGCGAAGCGCAAACTATTGTCCGTTGGGCATTAGAAGACTTGTTGCACTTCAAAGCGGCGCATTTTGATAAAAATAATAGCCTGTATAAAAATAGTTTGACCGAAAGCGAACAAGAAATATGGAACGCCGCAGTAGCGCGATTACTCGCAAAAGAACCGCTGCAATACATCACTGAACGTGCCGATTTCTACGGATTAAAGTTTAGGGTAAACAACCAAGTACTTATTCCTCGACCCGAAACAGAGGAGCTTGTGGGCTGGGTGTTAGAGGAGCATCATCGCAAACAACAAAAAAAAGTATTGGACATTGGTACAGGAAGTGGTTGTATTCCGCTATCTTTGCAACATAATCGCCCGAATTGGGAAATTACAGGGCTTGATATTAGCGAAAAAGCCTTGAACGTGGCTCAAAATAATGCAAAACACTTGAATTTGACCCAAACTATTTTTAAAAAAATTGACTTTTTAGACCATTCAGCTTGGCCAAATTTAGAAAAATACGACCTCATTATTAGCAATCCGCCGTATATTGCGGCAACCGAATTGGCTGCGATGCACGAAAATGTCACCAAATTTGAGCCGCATCTCGCACTCTTTGTCCCCGACAATGATGTCTTGCTTTTTTATAAAACAATTGCCGCCTTTTGTGCCACTCATTTAGCCGAAAACGGCGCACTCTATGTCGAAATTCACGAAAAATTGGGCGTAGAAACCGTCAATTTATTCCGCAAAAGCGGCATTTTTAACCAAATTATCCTACAAAAAGACATGAGTGGCCGCGATAGAATGATAAAATGCAGCAGATTTTTAGACAATTAGACAATAGACAATTAAATTTCACTCATACTAATCTTTTTGTTGGAAACACTACTTTTTATCTTTTTTAGTTTATTTTGAACCACAATAAGTTTATTTTGAACCACAATAAGTTTATTTTGAACCACATAAGCTTATTTTGAACCACATAAGAAAGATAGAAACACATAAGATGTAGGTGCTAAAAATTTATGTGGCTCAAAAAAGCAGCAATTTACCTACTATTTGATGTTTCCATCAAATCCACATAGTATCAGAATTATTCAGGTACGATTTAAACGAAGTTTAAACCTCTCTTGCGTCCTCTTTTAAACCCCGCTCTGCGAACCTCTGCGGAACCTCTGCGAACTCTGCGTTTAAAAAACCTTTCCGCGTTTAAAAAACCAACAAAAAACCTTATAATTCTCAAAAAATAGCTACTATTTTGCGCAAACTATTCTTAATTTTACCTCTTTTTGCCATCTTATCGTGTAAACCGAAGTCGTCAGGCATAAAAATGCCCGACTTTACGTTTATAGACATGGACGATAAACCTTATACGCAGCATGATTTGCCAAAGGAACGGCCAACAGTCATGCTTTTTTTCAATCCCGACTGCGACCATTGTCAGAGCGAAGCTGACAGCCTCACGAAACGCGCAAAAGACTTTCAACACGTCAATATTTTATGGATTGCCGTGTCAGACAAAGCGGAAATGCACCGTTTTGACAGTACTTATCATCTTACTTTTAATGCAATGACTATGCTCCGCGATACGGGCAAAAAAGCAGGCAAATGGTTTGCCGTAAAAGACGTGCCGAGCATCATTCTTTTTGATAAAAATAGCGAAATTATCAATAAATATGCAGGCACTATTTCCGCCAACAGAATATTGGAAGAAATAGGGGAGCGGTGAGAACTAAACCCTTAGCAATTTTTAAATATAAAAGCAGGCTCAATATTCAACAACGAATCATCAACAACAAGCGCATATTTTTACACATACCTTATTTCCACTAAATTTGAAAAAAATACTTTTTTTTATTTTAATAATTGCCGTTGCAGCGTGTACGGGCGGTAAAAAAGCGGCAAAAAACGCCAGTAAACTCAAAAAACGCTCTACAGCCGAGGTGCTGTCCGAATTGACTAAAAATACGGTAGATTACAAGTGGTATAGTGCCAAAGGGCGGATTGCTGTAAATGCCGACGGGAATACGCAAACCGTTGATATTAAGCTACGTATGCGCCGCGATTCATCTATCTGGCTCTCCCTTTCTATGATTGGAATAGAGGGCGGACGTGCGCTTATTACCCCCGATTCTATCAAATTATTGAACCGCTTAGACGGCACTTACTTGGCAGAACCGTTTAGCTATTTTCAGAGAAAATACAATGTGCCGCTTTCCTTTCTTAGCCTCCAAGAAATGCTGATTGGCAACGCACCCGACCGAGCCGACATCGGCTGGCGCGGCAACCGCGATTCAACGCATTATATTTTGACAAAAACCTTAGATGCCGAACAATTATTGTACCGCATCAACGGCGAAACCTTTTTATTAGAAAACATGGAGTTGAGCAATCTGCGAATGCAGCAGTATTTGAAAATTGCGAACGCAAACTTCGAAGCCGTGAACAACAAAAAACTGCCGACCGTCCGCGCTATTCAGATAAAATCAGCCGATTTGCAACAGCCCTTATTAATAGGAATGGATTTTAGTAAAGTAGAGCTGCCCGAAACCGCACCGAATATGCAGTTTGAAATTCCAGAAGGCTATAAACGAACAAAAGATTGACGCTTAGTTACCATTTTTCATCTATCATACATTTTATAAAACATGAATTTCACACCATTTTCCAAACTATTTTTTATAGCAATCGTCGCTATTATTTTCGCCGCTTGCCGCAATAATGCTGCAAACGAAGCCGACTTATTTGAAAAAACGGGCGTTCCGTCTATCGATAAAGCCACTATTTTGCTGCAAGCAAACCCCGATAAAGACACGCTTTGGGCGCTGCGCGGCGTGGCATTTTACAAAGAAGAAATGTATGACAAAGCCATGCGCGACTTCAAAAAAGCGATTGCCTTAGACAGTAATAAAATAGATTATTACCACGCCCTAGCCGATGCGCAACTCGATTTTAATCAATCGAAAGAAGCTCTAAAAACGCTTGAATTAGCCTTGAAGAAAAAGCCAAACCGTATTCCAACGATGCTCAAACTATCTGAATTTCAGTTGATTATGAAGCAGTTTGGCCAGTCGGAAGGCACTTGCAATAAAATTTTGGCCATAGACGATAATAACCCCGAAGCAAACTTTATGCTCGGCCGCGTTTTCAAGGAAATGACCGACACTACCCGCGCCGTAGAGCATTTTCAACGCGCTGTAGAGCAAGACCCCGACCATTACGATTCGTATATTCAGCTGGGCTTATTGATGTCGAATAAAAAAAGCGATGTCGCGTTGCGCTATTTCGACAATGCCCTGCGCATCGACTCGACAAGCACCGAAGCGATGTACGGAAAAGCCATGTTTTTCCAAAACATAAAAACGCCTAATTTTGAAGCCGCGCAAAAGCTCTACCGCAAAATTATCGCCATCGACCCGCAACACGTCGATGCTATTTTCAATACGGGTATTCTGAATATGTTGCAAAAAAAGCCTGCCAATGCCGAAAAAAACTTTGCTATGAGCATCGAAATAGACCCGCAATGCGCCAAATGCTTTTACTATAAAGGCGTGATGGAAGCCGCTCGAAACGACCAAAAAGCAGCAAACGCTTCCTACCAAAACGCCCTCAACATCGACCCCGATTACGAGGAAGCGAAAAAAGCCTTAGGCAAATAAGGGCTTAGGCAATAAATAAAATGCACAAAATACTGCCATGCAAAACCGCTTTTTCATCACAATATTTGCCATTTCATTGTTTCTGACAATAAACGCTTTCGCACAACGGGAAGCTACTGATAGCGCCGATACCAAAGCCAAATGCCTAACCATCTGTGATTTTGAGGATTTGATAAGCGACTCGGACGGCGACGGCGTTATCGACAAACTCGACCGCGAACACGATACGCCAAAGGGCTGCCGCGTCGACACAAATGGCATTGCTTTAGATAGCGATAGCGATGGTATAAAAGATTGTGTCGATAGAGAACCTTTTAC
>JBEEMU010000583.1:0-3884 GCA_041192485.1 Bacteroidota bacterium
CTGTTTCCATGATAATTGTATTTTTTAAGGATTGTGGATACTGTTCTGCTAACTCTAATAAGGCGAAACTGACACCAATGAGCAGGGTTGGACGTTTTTCTTTTTCACATTTTTGTAAAATTTCGTTTAAATCGGCTAAATTATCTAAGAAAAAGCCACTTTCTGCAAACATCGAGCGTTCTATAAATTGTTGCGCCATGAAAACGAGTGACGAGCCTTTGCGCTCCAAATAAGCAGGAAGCAGGGCTAAAATACAATAATTTTCAATGGGTTGATAAAAATGCTCGAAGCCGTTTATCGTGTTTTGCGTATAAAAAGAGCGGTCGCGAAGATAATGCTGCGAGGTAGTAGCACCAGTCGTTCCGCTGCTTGTGAATACTTCTTGCGGGTGCCAGTTTTCGGTTTGTATGGCATAATTTTTAAATAATGGAATAGGTAAAAATGGAATTTCTTGTACAGAACCAATCGAGTTCGCATTTTTTCCTAATAAACTTAAATACCTGTTATACAAAGCATTATGTTTAGCTTGGTAAAAAAAAACGTCCATTGCCACCTCTTCAAACGGCAAATTTGCGATGTTTTCAATGTTTTGTTGTAGCTTAGTGTAGCTCATAAGTAATAGTAATAGTAATAGTAATAGTAATACTATATAAATAGTAATATACTTGAAATTGACTGCAAAAGTACGTTTTATTACTTACAAATCTTTCTAAAAAATAAAATATAGCATGAAAAAAACACTTAAAATCGGTACTGCGGCTTTCGTTATAGCCTTGCTATGTCTAACTTGTAGCAAACCGCCCGATTACCCTATCGAGCCAATTATCTCGTTTATTAGCTTCGATAAAACCGACTTGAAGCAAGGCGTTGATACTGTTTACGTCAAAATCGCCTTCACAGATGGCGACGGTGATTTGGGCTTGAACATAGGTGACACCAGTAAAAACCTATACTTAATAGACCCCCGTTTTGCCGACGAAAAAGAAACATTCCTCTTTCCATTCGTTCCCGAACAAGGAGTAGGCAACGGAATAAAAGGGGAAGCAACCATTAGAGTACAGGCTACCTGCTGTCGTTATTTGGGTTGTGGACTCACTGATGCAGACCACCCTTACGATTCTATTAGTTATCAAATAAAAATACGCGACCGTGCAGGACATTTTAGTAATACCATCAAGCTACCTCCTTTGCGTTTGAAATGCGATAAGGCGTATTGATTTTTCTTCTTCTTTCCTAATTATATTTTCAACATGAAAAAAACATTTTTGGCTGCTTTTATTTTGGCCTTTGCCGCGCATATTTGCTGGGCGCAAGTTTTCCCATTTGTAGATGACTTTTCTACACACACTAATTTTTCTTTGGTAAAAGCACCTTGGAAAACAAAAAACTTCAACGTCTATGCTCGCGGCACAGGCTCGCCAGCCAGCTTTTGTGCACAAACGGGTTTATCTACTTTCGGGCGATTTGATAGTTTGATTACGCCAACTCTCGGCATCGTTCCCGCAAATACCGTCCTCTCGTTTAACTATCGAATTGTACAGTATCTTGGCGGTACGCCACTCGCTACTACGCTTGTCGCAAATGACAAATTTAACGTAGAAATAAGTACAAATGGCGGCGCAAGCTGGACGATTTTGTCGGCACTTACACCTGCTGCCGATGTTTCGTTTACGAATAAATCTATCCCTTTGTCTGCCTATACGGGGCAAAATGTGAAAATACGTTTTTATTGCGAACGGGCAACGTCGGCAACAAACGACTACACGTTTCATCTAGACGATTTTGCGGTGCAAGTAGCTACGACAACTGAAAATCGGGCGGTAAAAGAAAACAATTTAATCGTTTTTCCAAATCCTGTTAACAACGAATTGAATATAAAAATTGTTAATTTTACGGGTAATGCCATTGTACAATTAATTGATTTAGCGGGCAGGCTTGTCGCCACAAAATCGCTGCAATTTACAGACGGGACAGCCACGCAGCTTTTAGCTAATGAGTTTCGTGCAAATGGTTTTTCGGCGAAAAATTTACCACAAGGCGTTTATTTCCTAATCGTTAAAACCGAAACCGACTATTTTACACAAAAAGTCGCTTTTTTTTAAAAAAAATAATAAAAAAACTGCTTAATATTTGGAAATATGCCTATCTTTGTTCTCAATAAATAGTAGCGTATAAATCTCGCCAGATTGCCCTTTGTTAAATAGGGTGTTCTGAGGCAATGATACCCGTGTTTATTTTGCTTTTGCCTATTCTACGATTTGCCGCAGGCGTTTAACAAGCTGTAACTTTACTAAGACAGTTAAATATGCAAAAAAAAAAATTGGAATGGAAATTGTTCTAAAAAAGAAATCGTACTACAACTATTTTAAAAACTGTTTAATTAGTTTTACCCCAGTCGTTTAACTAATTTTTTTACAGTTGCTTAACTAATTTTTGCCGCAGGCACTTAACTAATTTTTCAAGCAATATGAAGAAATTTTACACACTTTTCGCTGCCGTCGTGATGGCAGTTCAAGCGAATGCCCAGCAGGAGGCATTGCTTTCGCAATGGGTACAATCACCTTTTTTGGTGAACCCTGCTGCTGCGGGTAGCTCAAAAATGCAAGAATTGCGCATTTTCCACCGTTGGCAATGGGTCGCATTTCCGGGTGCGCCAATCACTTTTGGCATCAATTACCACTCTGGCTATAAAAATAATGGCTTCGGAGGCGAGTTGTATGTGGATAACACGGGACCTACTCATCGTTATGGGGCATCGCTTTCGTATGCTTACCACCTTCAAGTTGCAAAAGATGCACATTTAGCTTTGGGCGTTCAAGGCAAATTTATGCGCTGGGAAGTAAATACACATATCATTCACTTTGCCGACCCGACTGACCCTATTGCCAATAACACATTTGTCAGCAATAGAGGCGAAGCTGCGGCAGGGCTTTATTTTTATTCGCCTAAATTCACCGCAGGTATTTCGGGTATCAATTTGGCAACCACGCCATTAGGCATCTTAGACGGTTCTGTAAATGATGTGGCGCGTTATTACCGCCACTTTAATGTTTTCGGTACAGGTAATTTCGATTTGCAAAACAAAGAACTAACCTTAGTTCCCAACCTTCTTTTGCGTTTCACTGAAAAAACCCCTATTCAGTATGAATTAGGTTGCCGTTTGAAATTCAACCTTCACGACTTTGGTGTCGGTATGGCTTATCGCGGCTCGGCAAGTGAGGGTTCGCCTGGCTTCTTATCCTTCAATTTCAATACGATTTTGGATAAACAATATCCAATCATCATTGGTTTCGACGTGGCATTGGGGCAGTTTAGCAATTACTCTTCCTTCGCCTACGAACTCATGGGTGGGTACGATTTTTACCGCAAAGATATGGGAACAAATTATCTTACAAAACCAGAAAATTAGTTTTAGAAAACCTTGAGTTTCTTGGGAAAGAAGAAGAAATAAGTGGAGCCAGAATCGCGAAATTGGCTCCACTTATTACTGACGCTTTCCTTATACAAAAAAAGTCTGTCTTTGCACTTTTAAAGTGGAAAGGCAGACTTTTTTTGTAACGATTTTAGATGCCTTTCTGTAGTCGCGGCAATAAATTGGCAGATATGCGTGACAACAACGACTGCGGAAAGCCGTTGAACAGCGGTTGTGGTTGTTGGCCTCACGGCTTTCCGCAGGCGTGGCAATAAGTTGCTAAATATGCGCGGCAACGACGACTGCGGAAAGCCGTTGGAGAGCTGATTAGCTTCTTTCAGTATTCCAAATACGAATATCGAGCCAGTATTTGTCAGACATACCGATATTATTTTGCGGATTGATTTGAATGGTGACAAAATCAGTGCTGTTGCCGATGATATTTTGTTGAAAAGTGGCAGTATTGCCTTTG
>JBEEMU010000584.1:0-4930 GCA_041192485.1 Bacteroidota bacterium
AAGGTAAAGAAAGAAAGCAAACACCTACTCCTACAGAGTTAAAGGAGATGCCGAAATTTACAATTGCAGATAGACCAAGCAAACTACCTAAACGTATTCTTCAAAAAGAGAATAGCACCGACCTGCTACTTCTTTTTACATTAGGCGGCGATTCGCAAAATGAAGTCGGTAAAAATATTATTGAAGCCTTCGGTGCTTTAAACGGGCGTAATGGAATAGAAATTTCGCTGGGTATTATTTTAGATGCAGATAATAAAGGCGTGAAGAGTAGAATAGATTTTATACAAGAAACGTATTCCGAAACAATAAAACCATGTAAGTTTGCTAAATTTGAAACGTATATTTTCCACGAAAACGATAAAGGCAAATTAGAAGATATTGTGTTGCCATTAATGGAAGAAAACAACGAAGATTTATTTGCAAAGACAAAAATATTTCTTGAAAACTATACAAATCCCATCTTTCCAACGAATAGCAAAGCAAAAGAGCAAAGACAAGATTTTGATAAGCAAAAATCGCTGATTGGTGCAATCGGACAGCTTCACAAATCGGGACGGAGCAACGAAGTGCATATTACAGACACTCCGCTTATTACAAAAGAAAAAATAGAAAGAAATATAAAATGCCAAGAAATCATTAAGTTTATAGAAGGCTTAATGGTTTGAAAATACAGCAGGATATTGATAGGCTTATTGATAAGATACTACCTCCGATTTGTGGACGATTACGACCTTTTTATAAAACTTTACACAAAAAACTTTGATAAAAAATGCCAATAACTCTACGGAAGTAAAGGATTTTTAGGTTCAGAAATGGGCAGAAATATTAAAAACGCACAAATTACATAATTTTAAAAATAAATATATCACAACTTAAAATATCATCAGTGCCTGCGGCAAATTTGCGCAGAACGCCCAATTTAGCAGGGGGTTCCATGTAGCGATTATTTACAGACTACTACTTAAGTGTTTGAAACCGTTTCAGGTATCTTTTTATATCATTATATTAGCCTTAATCTATTTTATGGAAGCTACACGCGAAGAACGACATATCAAATTATTAGCTTGGTTCTGGCGATTAACACGCTGGTCTATTTACGCCTTTTTTACCTTTTTGGTTTATTTATGGTTTTTCGAGTTGCCCTCTTTCGAGGAGTTGGAAAATCCCAAAAGCATAATGGCATCAGAGGTTTTGGCGAATGACGGCTCCAGCTTGGGGCGTTATTACTTGGAAAATCGGGTGCCTGTGGGCTATAACGATTTGCCTAAAAATATCGTCGATGCTTTAGTGGCTACCGAAGACGAACGTTTTTATCAGCATAGCGGCATCGATGCGCGTGCGCTTGGGCGCGTAGCAAAAGGCGTTGTGTCGGGGCATCTCGATGGCGGCGGTTCGACCGTGTCGCAACAGCTGGCGAAACTCTTGTTTGAGCGGCCGAAACGCGAAAACTACAACCCGATTTCGTGGAAATTTGTCATGGCAAAAACCAAACTCAAAGAGTGGTTGATTGCCGTGCAGTTGGAGCGTCGATACACGAAAGAAGAAATTATCGCGCTTTATTTTAATAAATTCAATTTTATAAATGGAGCTTATGGTATAAAAACGGCATCAGAAGTGTATTTTGGGAAAGCACCGAAAGACTTGAAAATTGAAGAATCGGCCTTGCTTGTCGGAATGTTGCAAAATCCGTCGCTCTACAACCCGAAACGGCATTACGACCGTGCGATGAAACGCCGCGAAGTCGTGCTTTCGCAAATGAAGCGCAAAGGTTTAATCAATCAGATGCAGTACGATTCCTTGCGGAAAATTCCGATTGATATGGCAAATTTTCATTTGCGCGACCATAAAGACGGCCCTGCACCGTATTTTCGCGAAGAATTACGCAAAGAAGTAGCTACATTATTGAAAGACATGAAAAAACCCGACGGTACAAATTATGATGTTTATACCGATGGTTTGAAAATTTATACGACGATAAACCCAAAAATTCAAGAATATGCCGAAGAATCGGTTTTTGAGCATTTCAAAATGCTGCAACCGCAACTCTTCAAACACTGGGCAAAACTCGACCCTTGGTCGTATAAACAAGACGGCGTTGATGATTCTGAAATTGAAGCGCGTAAGAAAATTTTGGAAAATCAAATCCGCAATAGCGACCGCTATCAAGCTCTGCGTTTGAAACTCATGCCGACTGCCGAAGAAATGGATTTGCGCGAAATTGACATCGACAGGGTTTTTGATGCCGACACAAAAGGCGCACGAATCATCGACGAATGGTTGAAAACCAAGCTCATTGGCGTTGATTTAGCCGAAAAATATCGCGAAGCCTTGCAGCCCGATAAGTTGCGTAAACTGCGTAGTGAGTTTGCGAAAACCCAAGCCGTTGCCAAGCCGATGTTTGAAACGCCTGTAAAAATGAAGGTTTTTGCCTATAAAAAACCCGTTATGGAAAAAGATACGGTGATGAGTCCGCGTGATTCTGTCAAATATCATCGAATGCACTTGCAAACAGGGCTAATGGCTGTGGACCCGCATACTGGTTCTGTACTGGCGTGGGTAGGCGGGCCTGGCTTTAACTGGTTTAAATACGACCATGTTAATCAGAGTGCGGCGCGGCAAGTAGGCTCTACGTTTAAACCGTATTTATACGCATTGAGTATTCAAGAACGCGGTTACTCGCCTTGTTTTACCGTTGTCGACCAGCAGGTTTGTTTTCCGCGAGGCTTGATGGGCTTATCAGCACCTTGGTGTCCGAGCAATGCCGACGGCGGTTATAGCGGCGCATCGCTAACCTTATATGACGCTTTAATGTACTCGCGAAACACCGTTTCTGCGTATTTAATGAAGGATTTGGGCGATACAAAACCACTACGGAATTTTATTGCGCGTATGGGCATCGACACGTCGCGCGTTCCAGCAAAACCGTCTATTTGTTTAGGAGCTTGCGAAATTTCCGTATTTGAAATGACAGGAGCTTACGCTACGTTTGCAAATGATGGAAAATATTCAAAACCTATTTTTATTACTAAAATAGAGGACAAAAACGGCAACCCAATTTACGAAGGAGTGCAAGAACAGCGGCAAGTGTTGAGCAAAGGCGCAAATTATGTGATGACTAAAATGCTCGAACACGTTGTACGCGGCGCAAAAGGAACGCCCGATTTTGCGGATATAAAAAGCACGGTTGGCGGCAAAACGGGTACAACAAACTATGCAGCCGATTGTTGGTTTATGGGTATTACGCCAAATTTAGTCGTTGGAACGTGGACGGGCTGCGACGACCGCTGGCTTCGCTTCCGCGACTTCACTTGGGGGCAAGGCGGCAAACAAGCCCGCCCTATTTTCTCAAAACTATTGCATAAATTGGAAAAAGACCCGCTTTCGGGCTACGTCGTCGTAGATACGGGTTTTGTAAAACCTGCCAACATCGACATCGAACCAGATTGCAGCAAATACCACGGTACAGGCGCAGGTTTGCCAAGCGTCATTTTTGAAGACAGTGACCCGAATAAAACAAAACCTGCTGGACCTACGAATGCTGCGGGCGGCGCAAATGAGCCAGGAGATGAGTTTAATTAGATGAGTTTATTTGAAAATCTGTATCCTTGTGCTTTACTTTCAAAACATTTTGATAGCATAATTATGCCAGCATTAGGCAAATACGTCAATCCGTTTACCGATTTTGGTTTCAAACGCCTTTTTGGAGAAGAGGCGCGTAAAGGTTTATTGCAAATTTTGATAAAAAGGAATTAAACGAATATCACGAAAGTTATAAAAACTATAATGATTTGAATAATGTGATAGATAGCGCGGTAGATAAAAAAACAAAAGAAACAAAACGATGGCTTGAAATTAAATAAAGATACAAAAATTAGGTAACGATGTGAAAAACTATTTTATACTTAATAGTTTATATTGGCATGATATTTGCAATATACTAAGCATCAACAAATTTTTTAAAATCCATTAAATTCTATTCGCATGAAAGCAATTTTTACTATCATCATCGCTCTTTTCGCAACGTTTTTCGCAACGGCTACCGTAAACGCACAATCGGCAGTTCATAGCACGGTTTCGGCAGTATTAGCAACGGATAACGTTGCTGCCGTAAGCGCAACGGTTTTTGCAAAAAAAGCATCGACAAATGGCGTATTGTTTTCAACAAATGCAAATACAGCAACACAACGCTTGGTTATTACAAACACGGCAACAAACGATGTTTTGGTGAGTAATGTGATGGAAGTTTCTACCGAATTTTCGGTAGAGAAATTAGAAAACTTGCAATTAGAAACCGCAACTATCGCTACCGAGCGCGTTGCCTTAGAGATTGAGGATTAGTTGAATGTGCGAATATTGTGAATATTCATTTATTCAAAAAAATAAAAAAAGGTTTGGTTAATGGTGATAAAATGAAACGCGGCGCAAGACTCTCTCCGAGAGCTTGCGCCGCGCTTTTTTTGTAGGTATAGCTTACCGTATCTATTTTTTTAGAAATTAAAAAATGGAAACTAGAAAAAATCTCGTACCTTTGCCCCTCTGTAATTTTTGATGTTTCGACCGACCTCACGCCGACAATACAGAAAACGACCGCCTCGCATTTTGTATTAGGCACATTAGATAGAAGGGTGAATTATGCTGAAAACTTGCAGTTTATAAACACACATTTAAGCGAATTTAAACCGAATATTCTTACCATCGACGATTTAGCGCACCAAACACCAGTTTCGGTTTTTGAGCAACAGGTCAATCTTTTTCAAAATAAATAAATAAATAAGCAATAAATAAAAAAAACAGTGAAATTTATAGTCAATATCTTCCTAAGTTATTTGCTCTTTGTTTATATTGTGCGCCCCTTTTTTGCAGGCTTGTTTGGCGAAAAAGAAACGGCCGCAGGCAACGACACTAAGACTCAAAACCAGCAAACTACTCG
>JBEEMU010000585.1:0-2520 GCA_041192485.1 Bacteroidota bacterium
TTTTTTCAATTGAAAATTTAAAATAATTCATAATTTTTTATAACTAATAAACCAATTTTTATCATGCCTTGCGGAAAAAAACGTAAACGTCATAAGATTGCGACGCACAAGCGCAAAAAGAGATTGCGCAAAAATCGTCACAAGAAAAAGTAATAGTAAGCGCAACTGCGGCAAATCGTAAGATTAGGCAAAGCCAAAATAAACACGGTTATCATTACCTAAGATGCCCCGTTTTACAGGGCTTCAAAACTGTGAATATTTATACACTACTGCTATATTTTGAGCAACGGAAGATTTTTATAAAAATCTCCGTTGCTTAAATACGGGCTTAGGCAATAAATACCACACACACATTAAACTTCACTATCGGCACAACGAGCTGCTTTATTTGGCGTAAAACAGTTCACTCACTTCCTTTTCTTCTTTATGCAGAACAAGGCAGTTTTTTTATTTTTAATAACATCTAAAATAAAGCCTCGAAAATTGCGGTTTAAGCACCTGCGGCTTATTAGCGCATACCTTCAAAAGGGGCCGCCTTATAGTGAAAAAAGACTTAATCATACACTCGACACCAACAGAGGTGCAAATTGCATTGCTCGAAGATGATGCGCTCGTAGAAATTCATAATCAAAAGACAAATAATAATTTCTCGGTTGGTGATATTTTTTTAGGACGAATCACGCGAACAATGCCAGGCTTAAATGCTGCATTCGTGGACATTGGACACAGCAAAGACGCATTTTTGCATTATACGGACTTGGGGCCGAAACTACGGTCGCTGCTAAAATTCACTAATGGTGGTATTTCGGCTGGCGCACCCGCTTCTCTTGATAACTTCAAGATTGAAGCCGACATCATCAAAACGGGCAAAATAGACCAAGTGCTGAACAAGCGCGACATGGTTTTAGTCCAAATTTTAAAAGAACCGATTTCAACAAAAGGACCGCGTTTGAGCTGCGAAGTGACCATGCCAGGCCGCTACGTTGTCCTGTCGCCTTTCCAAGAAAATATTTCGGTTTCTAAAAAAATAACAACGCAAGAAGAGCGGCAACGGCTGCATCGCTTGGTAGAAAGTATCCGACCAAAAGGCTTTGGCGTTATCGTCCGCACCGCCGCCGAAGGCAAAAAAGTAGCCGATTTGCATGAAGAAATATTAGAACTGACGCGCCGCTGGGAGGAAATTCATACCCAAATGCACAATAAGCAAGCACCAACCAAGTTGTTGAGTGAATTAGATAAAACAACCAGTATCTTGCGCGATTTGCTCACCGACGACTTTAATCAAATCGTACTGAATGACCGCGATATGTATAACAGTGTGCGCTTGTATATGCAGCAAATCGCACCCGAAAAGGTCGGAATCGTGCAGCATTATACAGGCTCGCGACCCGTTTTTGACCATCACGGCATTACCAAGCAAATAAAACTATCCTTCGGTAAAACCGCACCAATGAAAAGCGGAGCCTACTTGATTATCGAACGCACCGAAGCCATGCACGTCATTGATGTCAATTCGGGGCATAAAATGGGCATTACCGACCAAGAAACACAAACGATTGCCGTTAATTTGGAATCGGCAAAAGAGGTAGCGCGGCAAATTCGATTGCGCGATATTGGCGGCATTATTATTATAGATTTCATTGATATGAAATCGCCCGAACACAAAAAGAAACTGCACGAGGCCATGATAGAAGCGATGCGCACCGATAAAGCGCAACACACGATTTTGCCACTCTCAAAATTTGGATTGATACAAATTACGCGCGAGCGCGTGCGCCCCGAAATTACCATCACAACGGCCGAAGTTTGCTCTGCTTGCAACGGTTCGGGCAAAACAAACGCTTCTATTTTAATTATCGACGACATCGAGCGAGACCTCGATTTTATCATTACTTCGCAGCCAACTTCCAAGCCTTCTATCATCGTGCATCCGTATGTTGAGGCTTTCCTAACAAAAGGCGGCTGGTTTAAAAGCATTCAAATGACGTGGTTTTGGAAGTATAAAAAATGGATTAAAATAGAGCAACGCTCCGAGCATCAACTGAGCGAATACCGCTTTTTTGACGAAAATCAAGAGGAGATTAGATTGTAGGGGTACATGAATTATTTTTCTAAATTATACCATCATTCGCCCAGTTTAGCGTGGTTTGTAGGCTTTTTTGCTTTTGGAAGCGTCTTTTTCAATAGCATAGGCTTACAAACCACGCCTTTTTATGTGTGGGGAATGTTCTCGGAGCAAACTCCGCTTGCGAATACGCCCGAAATTTATTTAATAATAGCCGATAAAGATACGATTGATTACACGGGTTTTGCCACAAGCAATATGGTGCGAACAATCATCGGCGGCTCCATTGCTTTCGATGATGAATTACGCAAAAAACACGAACACCCATTGCGCTCTTGGCTCAAAAATAAGCTGCACGACCACTATTTATTCCTAAAACCAATCGCCGAAGCGATAACAACAGACACGACAACCGCTCAAAAACCATTTGACGAATGGCTGCAACGCTATGTTTT
>JBEEMU010000586.1:0-2697 GCA_041192485.1 Bacteroidota bacterium
GTATTCGCCAAATGTTGTAGAGAAAAAATCCATGACCTTGGGCATATCCGCCGTTCCCGCTTTCGCATCATTTACATGCTCTTTGAACACATAATACTCTAAGGGGAATTTATTGCCGTAAGGGTCGGTGTAGTCTTGTTGCAATTTTTGGAAATTGGACACCGCACACATCACATAATAAGGCACAATTGGGTAATTATGCTCCCATTTATAGGTAACTTTGCCGTTTTTTTTCACAACTTCGCGCAAAACGCCATTCGAAACGCCGACAACATCTACCTCGTTAAACTGTATTTCGGGTACGGTAATATTTACATTCACGCCATTTTGTATTTTGCCGCTTGGGCCGTCTTTGCAGGGATACCATAAATACGCTAAAAACGGGGTACTTAAATTGGCGATAATCGGGTCTTTTCCGTCGTTGTGTTTTTCCCAACGCAAGCCTTTTTTTATCGTACCATTCGCTACCAAAGGCGGCTCGCCCTCATAGCTAATCGTCAAACGAAACTCTTCGGCAAATCGTTTTGCAGCAGGCAATACCACCGTCAAGGTATTGTTTTTCTCTTGCTGAAATGAACTTGCGCCCTCTACTTTTGCCACTTTATATTGCGTATGTAAATTGAGTGTAATGCCCGTCAAATTATCGGAAGTGCTTACAAAATCGCCGACAACTTCGCCTTTTAAATACGGCTTATCGAGCGTGGGTTCCACGTTGATGGTATAGTGCAGCACCCCGAAACCAGTGGGGTCGTTCGCTACCTTTTGTGCCGCTGCAATTGCGCGGGCGACGGCTACTTGCGAAGTTGTTGGTGTCGCAGTTGTTGGGGTCGCAGCTGTTGGTGTCGCAGCAGTTGGTGTGGTAGTTTGTGCGTATAGTCCGCTTACATTCATAAGCAACAGAATTGAAAGGGTAATAATAAAACGAAACATGAAAGAAATGAATAAGAGTTAAATCGTAAGTAAAATTTCGTGCAAAGGTAACTCTTTTTATCTATTTTAATGAAAAAAGTTGGTTTTAGGTTTTTTCTTTAATAAGATAAAGTATGTTTCAAAAGCCAATGGTATGTTTTCCGCCCGTTGCTTGGAGTTCTTTGCGCAAAGCAGCCATACGAATAGCGGTTTGAGCGGCTTCGATGCCTTTGTTGCCATGTTTTCCGCCCGCGCGGTCGAGGGCTTGTTGCGCATTATTTACGGTAATCACGCCGAAAACAAAGGATTTTCCCGAAGCAATGCCCAGAGAGGTGAGGCCTTGTGCCACCGCATTATTAATATACTCGTCGTGTTGCGTATCGCCCTTGATAACGCAGCCCAAACAAATTACCGCATCTAATTTCTTGCTTTGCGCCAACATTCGCGCTGCTGCTGTCAGCTCAAAAGAGCCAGGAACTTGCGCGGTTGTGATGTTTTCAGCCAATGCGCCGTGTTTCAAAAGCGTTTCGTAAGCCCCTTCATAAAGGGCGTGTGTGATGTTTGCGTTCCATTCGGCAACCGCAATGCCAAAAGAAAAATCGGCGGCCGAAGGCATCGTCGATTCATTGTATTCAGATAAGTTTTTTAATGCAGATGCCATGATTGCTAATTGAACGTGAAAATAATTTCTATCGAGTATAACACGCAATTAGTAGAAAGTGTTTTGGGGTGAAACTCAAAACGCGCTTTTATTTTCTCTCCATTCCGTGTCGAATCCCTTCATTGGCGTACTATCCTACGACAAAAATAAACTTCTTCTTTTCTTATTTTTCCCTACCTTTGCAGTATGAAAAAAAATATTGTGATTGTGGGCGGCGGTGCAGCGGGTTTCATGGCGGCTATTACGGCGGCCGAGAACGACCCTAAGGCATCGGTGACGATTTTAGAGCGCGGAAAAGAAACGCTGCAAAAGGTGAAAATAAGCGGCGGCGGGCGGTGCAATGTCACGCATAACTGCGCCGACCCACGCGAATTAGTCAAGTTTTATCCGCGCGGCAGCCGCGAATTATTGGCTCCGTTTCTGCAATTTGGAACGCTCGACACGGTAGCATGGTTTGCAAAACGCGGGGTAAAGCTAAAAACCGAAGCCGACGGCCGTATGTTTCCTGTCAGCAACTCGTCGCAGACAATCGTAAACTGCCTTTGGTTTGCCGCAAAAGACGCAGGCGTAGCAGTAAAAACAGGCTTTAGAGTCGATAAATTTGAGCAAGAAGGCGAGAAATGGCGGATAGAATCGGGCAATGTTCAACTACCCGCCATCGATAAATTGGTGATTGCCACGGGCAGCTCGTCGGCTATTTGGCAGTCGCTCGCCCATTTAGGGCATACCGTGCAGCCTGCCGTGCCGTCGCTTTTTACCTTTAATATCAAAGATGCTCGCATTAGCGATTTGCTCGGCATTTCGGTTGCAAATGCGTCGTTGCGCATCGCAGGTAGTAAATTACAGGCTTCGGGGCCTTTATTGATTACACACTGGGGCATGAGCGGCCCTGCTATTTTGCGCCTTTCGGCTTGGGGCGCACGCGAATTAGCCGCGCAAAACTATCAGTTCACGCTAACTGTCAATTGGCTCGGAAAATACAACACGGAAGAAATTATGACCGAATTGCAGCATTTTAAAACATTATACGCGAAAAAACAAATCGTCGCAAACCCGCTTTTCGACTTACCTACGCGGCTCTGGCAACGTATTTGCGCCGCCGCAACCATTACCGACGACCGCCGTTG
>JBEEMU010000587.1:0-5844 GCA_041192485.1 Bacteroidota bacterium
CAATATGCAATAATTGATGTTCGCCATCACTAATTTTCATATATTCAGTATTCGTATGCGGTTTTTCTAAGCGCATATCTACTTTGCTGATATTAAACACTTTATCAAGCGTGGCGACTACTGGAAATTTCAGTAAAATACCTTCTTTTCGTTTGCTTTTTATCGCATCTCTATGTCCTTTCGGAATACAAAGCGTATTTAATCTATTGAGTTTATACAACACTTCAAAAAGTTCTTTTGCCGTTTTAAATTTGTTTTCAAATGCTTGTTTTACGGCTGGCGTTACTACATAATCTAAATGCCAAGTTTCGTAACCTTTTGCATCTATCTCATATTCGCTATAAGTTGCACAGTTTTTCAAATTCTCTATTGAATTTCTTAGTTCGGTAGTTAATTTTATAGGTACATTGATTGCTATACATTTGGTCGTTATTTTTACCCTAAATCGCTCCAAATTTTCTATATGCAATAGTTTTTGAAAAATATCCAATTTCTTCTTATCTGATAATAAATAATTCGCTACCACAATAGCCGCATTCACTTCATAGTCCAAAAACATTAATTTGGGTGGTGGCACTTCATTATTTTGCTTTTTATTATTAATATTATGCGTTATTTGGCGACCGTAATAATCTTGCATATCTACATACGGCATACTTAATAGTTCGTTTGTACCCGATGTATAAGAAATTACTTTTGGCAGATATTTCCTTAAATCTAATTTTGGAAAATCTAATAGAATATATTCCTTATCTTGATTGCGTATTTCAAAAATAGGTTCTGATTTTTTAGCATTCGCCCGAGTAGGTTGTTTTCGTGTAATTCTTATAATTTCATCTTTGCCATTTAAGGTAATAAAATACTCTATCATAAAATATATTTCCTTTTTCTCTCTATTGTGTGCATACGGAAAATAACAAGTAAAGGAGTCTTCATAACAATCTTCTAACAAATAGGTATCTAAAAAATAAAAAATATCGCTGAGTAAAGCCAAAAGATTTGACTTTCCACAGCCGTTTAAGCCCACCAAACAGATAGGGTCTATTTGGTCAGCGAAATCATTGTTTTTAGGAAATTGTTTTTCCGAAAAAGGCAGCAAACTACGGTAAGCATTGCCCATCAATTCTAAACGTAAAAGTTTCATAATGCGCGATTAAGATTATTGGTATAAAATAATTCACCATTTTCATAATGGGTATTTACATAAGGCTCTACACCTTCTTCCAAAGGTGTACTAATCAGTTCGCCAAATGTGTCTGCAAACCGTTCAAAATCCACAATACTTTTACTTGTATTTGTTGCAATTTTTACACGAAAATTTACTAACGATTCGTTATTAAATCGTTGATAATCAAAGGTTTCGCGCAATAAAGCGGGTAAATCTGTTTGGATATTTATTTCCTTCGGTTGTGCTTTTTTCATTTTTTGGCGATTTTTACGTTCATCGTTGCGGTTAGTTTCTAAGGCGATGCGTTCAATGGCGATGCGTTCTAAAAGGTCTTTTATAGGCTCGCCGTCGGGTAGCGCAGTGCTTAGTTCGCCTTGAAAGGCTTTATGAAGTATTGATTTTTGAAGGTCGTCCAATGATTTTTTGATACTTTCGTAGGACGCTTGCAATTTATCGGCTACTGCTAAATAGTATTGTACGCGATGGACGATTTCGTGCTGTTCGGGAAGCGGAGGGAGGGGGAATATTTTTTTCTTAAAAAAAGACGCTGGAACCCTTTGAAAACCTGTAGAACCTTCAAAATTATCCTCTGCTAAATGTCTAATTTCTGTTTGTAATAAAAAAAATCTTAGAAATTCATTTAAACCTAAGTCTTTTTCTCTGAAAATATGAAATTCGGTAGTTCCACAACCAATACCATTTTCTAATTTTCGGGCAATTGCATATTTGCCATTTTGCATAGAGGGCGTAATTTTAGCATATAACAAATCTCCTTCTTGAAATTTTGTATATCCTTTCTTTACCTCTCCATATTTTTTTATTTGAGATAAGTCAATTATACCTGTTTCTGCCTCTACTGCTGCCATAGGAATAAATGAAACGGTAGTATTATCTTCTATATTTTGCAGAATTGGCGGATTGATTGAATATACTGCATTGATAGTAGACAAAGTCCAATTTTGAGGTAGTTTTTTTTGTACATTTGTGGCTGCCCCATTCTCCCTTCGCCACTCCTCCGTCAACTCCCCGCTTACTCCTTTTTGCAATGCCGATTGTCGCAAATAACCTATGGCATTTTCTATTTTTTTTAAAACGACTGCTCTGCTTTTTGCCCCATCAAAAAATGCGTCCAATTGCGCTACTATTGCGGCTTGCTCTTTTGGTGGTGGTAATGGGAAGGAAATATTACTTAAATCTTCTTTATTAAACCCCGCTTGTGCAGAGCGTTCAAAACCTGTAATTTGGCTTTGAAACCAATCCGAGGTAAAATAATAATAAGCAAATCTTGTATTTATAGCACCTGGTATCTCTACTTTTGCCATTGCAACATTATAAGCACCCTCCATACCCGTTAAAATTTTACCAATAGAAGCACCATAACGCGCAATTAAAATATCTGATTTTGTACAAAATTTTGACACGCTATTTATAGGTACAAAAACGGGTTCGGGGCTTGCGCCAAAATCTCTAATTTGCAATAAACGCACATAACCCGTTTGTGGGCTAAACACAAACAGGTCTTTAGACGGTTGCGAGCCGCCTATAATATCAAAAATATCAGTAAATTTTACTATACTCCAATGTTTTGGGCGGCTGTTTTGTTCCATCGGTCGAGTTGGTTGGCTTCTGCCATGAAATCAATCATTTTTTTCAATTCTTCTGCTATTTGGCTTAAAATCACATCAGGGTGTGGCAGATTTTCGGGGTCAAAAACTAACGTATCTTTGAGCCAACTAAAACTAAGGTCGTAGTTTTTTGCTTTTATATTTTCTATCGTAAATAGTTTAAACCGCTCTACTTCCGTGCGTTTACTTTTCCCATTAGTATCGCTGCCATATACTTTTATAAATTCGCCAAAATGCTTGTCGTAGTTGAGCGGACGCGAGGTTTTAGTCACGTCTTCTACATTAGTACGCGCATCATACACCCATGTATTTTTGGTAGGCTGTCCTTTTTCTATAAAAACCACACAGGCTTTTACACCTGCGGCATAAGCGGCAAAAGTGCCACGCGGCAATTTGAGTATCGTATGCAGGTTAATATTTTCTAATTCGTTGCGCCAAATTTCTGTGGCTTTATCGTTAGAAAGCACCGAGTCGGGCAAGACAATAGCCGCACGTCCGCCATCTTTAAGACTGCTTATTATATGTTGTATAAAATTGAGTTGCTTATCAGCAGTTTTTACTTTAAAATCGGCACGGTTTGGAATATCGCCCCCACCTTTATTGCCAAATGGCGGGTTTGTTAGAATACAGGAAAATAGACGACCATCAGGCTGCTCGTAAATAGAATCACCGAGTTTTATATTTGCCTCTACACCATGCAAATACATATTCATCAGAGCCAAACGACGCGGTTTTGATACTAATTCTTGCCCGAAATAGGTAGAAGATTTGATGCGCGTTTCGTCTGCTTTTTTTAATTTTTTATGCAATGCTTTTTGCCATTCGTAAGCCACAATCAAAAAACCTGCCGTGCCAGAGGCTACATCCGCACAAGTAAAATCAGGGTTTTCTAAAGGGTCTGGCTTCATAACTTCTACAATGGCTTGTATCAGTGGGCGCGGTGTAAAATACTGCCCCGAACCTTTTTTGCCATCGTTTGCTACGCGACCAATAATTTCTTCAAAAGCCAAACCAATTACGTCCGTATCTATTTTTGTCCATTCTATACTATTCAGTACTTTAAACATTTTTTTCAAACCCTCTACTTTATCTACGCGAGAAATTGGTTTTTCAAAAATCTGCCCAATCAAACCATCTTGTTTTTGTAAAGTAGATAACAAATCATCTAATTTCGCAATCAAATTTTCATCTTTTTGCGAAGTCAAATCTGTCCACGAGCAACCAGTAGGCAAAGGAGTGTTGCGCTCTTCTGCCATTTTTAAAAAAAGTAAATAAGTAAGTTGTTCTATATAATCGGCAGAATCAACTCCGTCATGACGGAGTTGATTGCACAATTGCCAAAATTTATGTGATAAATCCATGTATATTTTTTTAAAATAATTTGTTTTTTATAAAACAAAAAAAAGTATAATTTGACGCAAAGATAGGGATTTATTTATTTATAAAATACAAAATCGCGAAAAAAAAAACATTTATTTTAAGTGGAAATTTAATGGTATCTACTCGTTTTTTTTTATCTTATTAAGGCTGTTGCACGACAAGGCCTAACATTCTAAATCAGCCCCTAATCCTCTAAAAGCGGCGAAAGCCAACGGCTTGCCGTTTCCAAGTCCATGCCTTTTCGTGCGGCATAGTCGACTAATTGGTCGTTATCGATGCTCGAAACGGGGAAATATTTGGCTTCGGGGTGCGAAAAATACCAGCCGCTGACCGATGCCGCAGGGTACATGGCGAAACTTTCTGTGAGGAAAATACCTGTATTTTTTTCGGCGGCTAAGAGGTCAAAAAGCGTTGCTTTTTCGGTGTGGTCGGGGCAAGCAGGGTAGCCCGGTGCGGGTCGAATGCCTTTGTAGGTTTCGTTGATTAAATCCGTATTTGACAAATCCTCTTCTTTCGCGTAGCCCCAAAATTCTTTTCTTACGCGCTCGTGCATTCGTTCTGCAAGGGCTTCCGCCAACCTATCCGCTAATGCTTTTAACATGATGGCGGAATAATCGTCGTGGTTTTTCTCAAAACGCGCAACGTGTTCTTCTATACCGATGCCTGCGGTTACGGCGAAACCGCCGATAAAGTCTTGTTTGGTAGGGTCGATAGGCGCAATATAATCGCTCAAACAGTAATTAGGTTGTCCGGGTGCTTTTTCGCGCTGCTGCCGCAAATGGTGTAATTGAGTTCCATTTTCTAAAATTACATCATCGGTATCATTGCTTTTTGCTTCCCAAAAGCCAATAACGGCACGCGCTGCGAGCCAATTTTCGGCTATTAGCGTTTTTAACATGGCTTGCGCATCGTCGTAAAGTTTTGTGGCTTCCGCGCCAACGGTTTTATCCTCAAAAATGGCGGGGTATTTGCCGAACAGTTGCCATGAACTAAAAAACGGAGTCCAGTCGATGTATGCGGCTAATTCGGCGAGGTCGTACTTATCAAAAACCTTCGTGCCTGTAAACTGCGGTTGCGGCGGGGTATAGCCTGTCCAGTTTATTTTTACTTTATTTGCGCGCGCTTTTTCGATGGAAAGATATTGTTTCGACGATTTTTTGCCTTCGCGTTGTATGCGAATTCGCTCGTAGTCGGCGGCAATTTGATTGGCGAAAGCCCATTTATCGTCGCCGAGAAGCGTGCTTGCGGTTGGTACCGATTTCGAGGCATCGAGAACATGAATGACGGGCTGCGCGTAATGCGGCGCAATTTTCACGGCGGTATGTGTTTTTGAGGTCGTTGCGCCGCCTATCAGAAGCGGGATTTTGAAGCCTTGTCGCTCCATTTCTTTGGCAACGTGCACCATTTCGTCTAACGACGGCGTTATCAAACCCGAAAGCCCGATGATATCGACTTGTTCTTCGCGGGCTATTTTCAATATTTTGTCGGCAGACACCATAACGCCTAAGTCGATAATATCGTAATTATTGCAGCCCAAAACCACGCCGACAATATTTTTACCAATATCATGCACATCGCCTTTAACGGTTGCCATGAGGATTTTGCCTTTCGACGATGCCGTTCCGTCGCCGCCCATCCGCAGTTTTTCGGCTTCAATAAATGGCTGTAAAT